>JAPLJQ010000582.1 GCA_026388495.1 Deltaproteobacteria bacterium
ATCCACGATCCGCCGTGCTTCCTCGTATGCCAGAGGTTTTACGGCGCCGGGTTTTGTTCCAGGCACGGTGACGCGCTGGTGATCGTAGTCGTCCAGAAGATCGAGAGCAAAGGAGTAATCGGCGACGACCTGCAATAAGGCCTTGGCCTCGTCGCCCGTCAATTCCCGGCGGTTGGCGACGTCGGCAATCAGACGGATTGCCTGATTAAGTTCCTTAAGGCGGTGCTCATTGATCGTGTAGCCCTTCAGGATGTGATCGCGCAGGACGCCTGACGCCCAGATGCGGAACTGGGTGCCTCGTTTCGAGTTGACCCGGTAGCCGACGGAGATAACGGCGTCGAGGTTGTAGAAAGCGGTCTGGTATGTCTTTCCATCAGCGGCAGTTAGTGCAAAATTTGCACAAACTGAATCTCTAATCAATTCACCTGATTGAAATATATTCCGCAGGTGCTTGGTGATGACGCTACGCTCCGTGTCGAACAGATCGGCCATCTGCTTCTGCGTCAGCCAGACGGTTTCCCGCACCAGCTTAACATCCACGTGGACGCCTTCGGGGGATTGATAGATTACAATCGCGGATTCATCATATCCTGCCGGTGGTTCCCGCACAATCATGGGTTTGGTTATTTTGCGTTTCATAACGGCTTCTCAAGGAGTGCCTTGATTCGTACCTCCTTTTACACTATTTCATAAGTATTTTCAAAACTTATAATGAACCGCCATGAAAAGTTACGATTTTCCTCGTGGTGCTTTACCTTGTGAAATTGAAAGGCTGTTCTGTGAAGACCGATCATGAAATCATTCAGACAGTCTTCGAGACGTTGCTTCTTGCCGTCAGTCCATGATTTTTTTGCTATTCCGCTTCCCCAGTTCTTGATTTTCAAGGTCAGCGCACCGGTGCTATAAAAAGCAACACAAACCGTTCAAAAAGATCTTTCTGGAAATGATGGATCATCTCGTCACGCATCAGTTTCAGGGCGTCGAAAGGGTTCATTTTTTGCCTGTAAGGACGATCTGTCGTGAGCGCGTCAAACACATCGGCGATGGCGCATATCCGCCCGTAAATATGAATTTCGCTGCCGCGAAGTTTCTTGGGATAACCGGTGCCGTCAATCCGTTCATGATGCTGAAGGACGATTATTTTTGACTCATCGGTTAACTGATTGGTATCAAACAATAATTTAAATCCAGCGGTGGGGTGCCGACGCATCTCGTTCATTTCTTCGTCCGTCAGTTTGCCGGGTTTGTTGATGATGTTCTTGTCGATGTAAACCTTTCCAAGATCATGGAGAAAAAAGCCGGCCCCCAGGGCATGAATGTCATGATTGCCTGATTCTTTGAACAATGATTTAGCCAGGGCCACGCCCAGGATTCCCACATCGACGGAGTGGGTATACGTATAATAATCGTGTTCGGTAATATTCAGCAGATAGAGTAAGGTGGCATCGTCCTCAAGAATCAGATTGACGATCTCGGAGATGCCTGTTTTTGCTTTTCTGATATTTTCGGCGGAAGGATTTGCAAACAGGTTTTTCATCATGATGAAAGATTGTTTTTGAACGATCAAAGCTTTTTCCCGGGGGTGCATTCGGTCGTCATGGATGGCGCTAATCAACGCTTCCGGTATAATCCCCCGTGCATCCCTTTTTTCTTCCCGTTCGGGTCCCGGCGGGTCTTCGGTTAAACCAGTCCCCGCCGCCTTTTCGCTTCTCGCCTGATCAATCTGAATCTCTTTAATACCGAGCGCCTTGATCTTCTCAATATCGGTTCTCGATTTGATAAGGAATTGATTTTTAAGAAAGGGATGTTCATACCATGAGAGATTGGTAATCACGTACATCCCGATCTTCAAATCTTTGACCTTGATGGTCTTGAGTTTATGATGCTCCAAATGTTCGGCCCTGTTTTATAAGGATCATTTATGTTCTGAGAAGGTTGGCTGTTTCGTAAAAAATCGGATTTCTGACTTTTCGATTTCACCGGGTTTAAAAATATCTGCAAAAAGGGTTCCACTCTACGGAGAATACCGTAAAATACATTTCAATCTTCTTCGTTGCCCCGTATTTCAAATGGCCTCGTTATGGTTATCATTAAATCAGGCATCATTTCAACGGCCTTTCCTGGTCTATCATGCATTGAGTGATGAAGACGGCTCTCCTGGTAATCGTCCGGAGAGGTTCTGATGGAGAGAATGGCGGTGTGTTGCGGATTCTGGCATGGATATTTCATGATCATGGCACGGTGAAAAGGTGTGATGTCTGCCGAAAGCAGGATGGTGCGATTTCGCAGAACCGGGGTATGAGGTGAATAGATGACCGGCGGCGACCTGACGGGTTAATATCCGGGAAATCATCAAGAGGATGGATACGGGAGTATGGATCGTCCGCAAATCGTCTGGCCTCCACTCTGAACGTCATTCCCCACGCCATTCTGGGTTTGTGAAGAAATCGGCGGCAGATTTTATCCCATACTCGAAACGCGCCGGACGTATCATGTTGTGCTCAGAGAGGAGCGGGTTGATCAGTTGTCACAGAAAGTCAGAAATCTCCTGAGTGAAGGGAGTTCCGAGGGGCAGTCGAATTAGAAGCTCTGAACGTGGAGGATGTGAAAAAATTATATGGATGTCAAATTTATTAATCCTTTTTTAAAAGGTACCCTTGAAGTCCTGAAAAAAATGGCCTTTCTGGATCCTCTCCCGGGAAAGGTTTACCTCAAAGAAACAAGCGTTGCGTATGGCGACGTATCGGGCATTATAGGCATCACCGGCGACGTGATGGGATCGCTTGCCATCAGCTTCAAAGAAGCCTGCATTTGTGACATTATCAGCCGGATGCTGGGCGAGTCGTGCACCGAAACCAATCAGGATGTTTTTGACGGGGTCGGTGAAATTACCAATATGATTTCCGGCGTCGCCCGGACATATCTGGAAAAAGAAGGCATGGCCGTTTATGCCGCGATCCCCGCCGTCGTTTATGGCAGGGATCACACGATCAATCATATCCTCAACAGTCCGAGTATTGTCATCCCTTTTGCAACCAACAAGGGGTCATTTGTTGTCGATGTCTGCATCAAAAAATCGAAGAATGAGGAAAGAAAATCGGAGAAGTATCAGGTCGTCAATCAAAAAACACCTGTCAGTGCGAAACCACCTGATACTCATGATATTCAGGCGGGCGTCATCCAGCCGGCGGCGGTATTGGACAAAAAAACGGTTGTGAAGAATAAACTACGTGAAATTACGGTCATAAGGGATGACATGGTAAAACAACTCACTGAGAAACCGTTCATGGAAATATCCCAAAGACAACTCTTTAAGAAACGCATACCCATGCTGGATGCGAAAATCAAACAGTTGAGACTGGACATTTCGACCATTGAGATGCTGGCCAACATTACCGAAGATACGCTGGAGCATCCCAGGATTGTCAAGCACTACCAGCACTACGAAAAGAATAAATAAACACCGTGAGGGCATTTGTACCTGTACAACCAAATATCCCCGGTTTCCTGTTCTGAGGGAAGATGTGAACGTCAAAAATCTGGCAAGAGATGCCTGTTTCTTGTCGCCGCATCTTAGTCTGTCCTGCTTTTTTACCTCTCAATTCATTCCCTGCTTTAAATAATGCCTGCTTGCAAAGCGTTTTCGCTATCGTCTCTGTTGGCACAATGAATGCAGATATGCCACTCAAGTTTTTTCTCGAATGAGCCGAAATGGATATATCGAGGAAACGCCACGGCAAGGTAAAACAGGGTAAAGCAGGAAAAGGCATCGATCAGGAAAGGAAGGAAAACGTATTGGCGGAGGTGACAACAGTGGAACAAGG
>JAPLJQ010000136.1 GCA_026388495.1 Deltaproteobacteria bacterium
AAGATGATGTTTGCACTGTCTTTCCCGGAATTTTCGTACAGACCGATGATCTTTCTCTCGCGAATGGCATTTTTAACCGAGTCAGAGCCATGAGCGGCGTTCTGCAGGATGTTTTGGCCGAAATCAGATCGAATGGTGCCTGCCGCAGCCATTGAAGGATCGGTCACTCCCAGGCGTTCGCGGATATGTTTGACCGCATTTGGTCCGCGATACAGAAGCGCCAGTGACCTGTGTGTGCCGGGCTTGTTGCGGTCGCCGGGAGATACACCGTTCGGGTCGATTCCGGTCATATATTTTACAATTAACGAGAACTCATGCATGGCGTTTTTTTCGGCGATGACATCGGCCATGGCATTGTATTCCTCGTCGGTTATATCGAAACCGAAGATCCCGTCAATTCCCTCCCTGATTTTACCCGCGATCCGGAACTTGAGTTTTTTCTTGAACTCGTCGCGGAGGAATCCATAGAACTCCTCCCCTTGGGCGGCGCTCATCCTGGTCAGGCGGGCGCCCACGATCCGGAGCCCTGTCTTTGAAAACATGTCGATCATGTTACCCGGACGGACGGAATGTTTGAAAAAATTGTCCGGCTTCAGAATGACCAGCGTCGTTTCACCCTCGGCGCATTCCTCATAAATGCCGGAGTCATTGAATCCAAGCTGGGCGAACATCTCTAAATTATTCCGTGCATATGCAAGGTTCGTTGGGATCAGCACCGCCGGTTCGAAATACCGGATTGTTCCGTCGGGGGTGGTTATATAGTCACTGTATGTTCCACGAATCGTCCCCCGGACGGCCTCCGATTCCGCTTCCGTCGTGAGCTTGCCGACGACTTCGTAGACCCGCTCCACCGCGTTTTCACCGGCAAACAGAAGAAACAGGCACCGGTTCGGCTGGCCAAGGATATTCTCTCGCCGCAGATTCTGATCAATGTAGTCTACAAGGGCCTTCTCTACTTTAGATTCGATATTCAGACGCTTAACACGGTTGATGTACTCATTTACAAGCTCATCGGACGGTCGCATCATCCTTATGCCAACCAGGTCGCAGCCGGAAAAGGACATAAGCCGTGCGATGATATTTCCGGTCCGGGACTTGATGAGGCTATAGGGAGTAATGACGACATATGTCAGCTCGTAAGCCATATGGGGTCTCCTTTACATTTTGGGGGCTTCATGCCTTTCGAGATATTTCAAGATTAAAATATGGATTGCCTTGATCTCTATATAGAATGATGACATTTTTGTGTCAATGGGAGATATGGATAAAATATACATTATTTGAGAAGTAACCCGCAATATTTTAAGGACATCCCGGCTGTGAGCAGCTCATGATCCCACCTTAAATAAAATGTCCTTGTCTGGTAGTCATGTCCCGCGGGAGGGAATCTGCACATTTCCGGGCGAGATTGTTCAACAGGGAGAGCCGATTTGCGTGCGAGGTGGCATCGATGAGATTCGCAAGGCCGTTAGGAATGTGAGTGAGAAAGTCGGACAGGCTCCGTTTGAGGCCCAAGAAACCATAAGCCCCGAGCGCCTGCATGAGGCGCTGTGCCGACGCCTCACGGAACATCTCCTGAAAAACGCTCCATGCCGGGGGCAGTATATTCTGCTGCTCGTAATAACACCGGAGAAGCGCCATCCGCTCATTTTCTGTCATGAAGACATAGGGATCATAGAGAAGCGACCCCAGATCATAAAACAGGTTGCCAAAACGCATGCCCTGAACATCGACGAGTACCGGTTCCCCACCAAAAATCATGATATTCCGGGACTGAAGATCCCGATGCACGAGTCTGGGTTCAACATTCTCAAGGCGCCCTGACATGGCCATAAGCTCATCTTCAAGTATTTTTTTTTCGGAGGGGCTGAGCTCTATCCCGCAGACAGCCTGAACAAAATTATCAAGAAAATAATCCCGCTCCCACTGATAAAGGCCCGGACCGAACCCCTCCATCAGAGGAACCTGCTCCGAAGGGAAATCCTTCATCGGGAAAGCATGGAGCCTGTGAATGACGGCCAGCGTCTTTTGATAATACGTTTGTCTCGTTTTCCATGGTTCATGACGGATAGACCACAGGTCTGTGTTCCCGAGGTCCTCCATGACAACAAAACCCCTTGCGGGATCGTGAGCCATGATCCGGGGAGCGGCAACACCGATATTCCGGAGGAATGATGCAATAGAAGCGTAATAGTTGTTCTCATCAGGATCGAGGTCGTAATGCATGAAAATGACGGAGCGGTTGTCTCCATAATGAATACGGTAAAACGACCGGTTCGATCCACCCTTTGCCACAGGTGTCATGTCCATGGAGGCCGATTCTTCGGAAACGATCGCCTGTTTCGCAAACGCCAGCATTTCATCTTCCAGATTTGTTATGCTTCGCTTCCAGAACCCTTCCGATATCCATTTTCCTTTCTGTAGTCCTTTTGTCGCACCTGTCTGTGAGAATGCCGAACATATTTTTTCATATTCCCCGAGAGAGCCGATGTCATACCAACGGCCGTCATCAAGAAGGACTCCCGCAACCGATCCGGGATTTTCTTTTATCATCTTGATGAATACGGGGATAACCGACTCAATACGACCTGTTTCCAGTCGGCGAAGGATGGATTTCTCAACAATGTAAATGCCCGTGAAAAGGCAGCTCATCATGCCGTGGTCACCCAGAATGTGGCGCAGGTCGCAGACATCACCGCGATCATTGATATTTACATTCAAGGGGGAACCGCTGCTCCTTAACGCCAGGGTTGCTTCCTTGCACTTTGTAAAATGTGTGTCGATGAGCGGTTTCAATGGTATGTCGGAAATGATGTCGCCGTTATAAACGAGGATTGTGTCATCGTCGTCAAGGAGATCCTCGATGTTTTTCAATCCCCCCGCCGTATCCAGAAGCACCGGTTCGTGGCGGAAAACGATGGGAAGTCCACGCCATTGCGCGGCTGGAAATACCTGGTGATATACGTCGGCGCAGTGGTGGGTATTGACGATCAATCGTTCGATTCCCGCCGCAATCAGATGGTCCATAGCGTAGGTTATAATCGGACGATCACCGACGGGCAACAAGGGTTTCGGGCAGGCGTTTGTCAGGGGACGAAGGCGCGTTCCCAGGCCGGCGCCGAGAATGAAGGCGGTCTTGATAGGTCGAATGGACATAGGTTTTAATAAAGTTTCTTTATTTCTGCACCACGAAAATAGTGTTTTAAAATCTCTTCTTCAGAATATCCCTTTGTGGCCATGACGGCGGCGCCGATCTGACACAACCCGACGCCGTGTCCCCATCCGGCGCCATTTAGGATGAAAAGGATCGGGAGTCCGGACGGTTCGCGCTCAACGGAAACGATGAAAGCGCTGCTGTACAGGTGGCTGAGGGATAACCAGCGGCGAATCTCAAGCTCCCTGCCCACGGTTATGGTCTTCTCCGACCCCTCAATCTTCAACAGGCAAATCCTGCCCGAAGGCCCCCGCTCCAGAGGGGTCAAGTTCAGGATGTTCCCAATATCCATTCCCGATTTCTTCCGGATGATGTTCTCAAGTTCCTCTCGCTTATATACGACCCTCCACCTGAAGAAGTCCGTTGTTTCCTGATCGAAGGACGGGAGAACCTGCCGCAGAATGTTTGCATCTGCCGTGTTGCAATAGGCATCGGGGCTCGAAAGGATCCAACGCTCCGCGTCGGTTTCCGTGCGGACGGCGTGATGCAACACGGTGGAGTCGGATACGGAAGTCAGATATGGAACGGGTGTATCTTCCCATGTGTTTTCAAAGTTGTCCGTAAGACCGCCGCAGGCTTTATGATAGCGGGTATCGCAAATATCACCATTATAGACGAGAAAGACACCCCGGGTTGCGTCAACGGCATCCTGCGCGTTGGTCGATATCAATCGGGAGACGCCCTGATACCTCTGGCAATGATCATCAGCGCAGACGTCGAAAAGGCGGTGATCGATCCTCCCGTACCAGCGGATGAACTCACCTTCCTGCCGGGGCGGGACGGGAAATGCTTCATCGGGATCACCTGACTTCCGTGAACGGTTCAACATAGCCATGAGCCAGCTTCGCGATGTAATGGCATGGGCTTTTAAAAAAGAAAGCGGTGCTTCCCCACTCATTTCAGAGGAAATGACACTTGACAGGTAATCTTCCAGAAATATCTCATTGATGACGAGCAGGGTTTTATTTTCATCAGGGATCAGGGAAAGAAAACCCTGGAACGTCTGTTCCTGTTTTTTTTCCCAGTGGAAATGGACACCGATGGTCACGTCAAAGAGGGTAAAGATGGAATGATTCAGGGGTGTGCAGCGGATTTCTTTCTGCCGCACGACCTCACGCCCCGTGGCATCGATCAAGACGACATGTCCCGATACGGTACGGGCGCAAAAGTTTCCATCAAGAAAACTCCCGTCATGGAGACAAAACGGCCCGTTAAATCTTCCGTTGACTGCGCAGACCCCTTCAAGAATGCCGACTTTTATCTTTGGCTCTTCCATCACACGCATCGTCACCTATTAATTTTATTCAGCAGCCACGCCATGTTCTGACCGAGGGTCTTCATGGTTTGAATTCCTTCGTCGTCTTCCTGAACCTCGCCTATCTCTCTCCCTATTCCGATGTTCCAATAACTGGAGCCCGGCACAATCATCTGGCTGATAAAGAAGAAGTGGTTCAGGGAGTTGAAAGCATGTATGGCGCCGCCTCTTCTCACCGCAACGACGGCCGCTCCGACTTTGCGGCGGAAGAGATCGCCGTTAACTTTGGCAACCATCCCAGTCCGGTCAATCAGGGCCTTCATTTCGGAAGAGATATTTGCAAAATACGTCGGCGATCCGAGGATAATGCCGTCTGAATCCAACATTTTTTCAATACATTCGTTTACGACATCCTTGCGGCCCCAACACTTCCTGTCCATCTTTTCGAAACATTTAAAACAGGCGATGCAACCGTGTATCTTTTTTCCGGCGAGCTGAAATACTTCCGTTTCAATCCCTTCCTTTTCAAGTTCACGAACGACGTGGCTGATGAGAATCGCTGTGTTGCCATTCTTGCGCGCGCTACCGTTAAAAGCTGTCACTTTCACTTCACTCACCTCTGCTAAAAACCCCACATCTCATGAACGAGAAGTGGGGTTTTCTGTTGTTTTAATGAATAGGTCAGACGGTTAAGAAAAGGCGCCAGGTCATCAGGATGACTCCTAATAGCGGCCTCTCGGTTTGCCTCTGAATCTACCACCTCCAGGGCCGCCGCCACTGCCTTGCTCCTTTTTGGGCCGCGCTTCGTTGACCACGATGGCTTGTCCGTCCAATTGACCGTTGTTAAACCTCGTTATGGCCTCTTTTGCGCCCTCTTCGGATTCCATTTCGACAAACCCGAAGCCCTTGGAGTGCCCTGAAAACTTGTCCTTAATAATCCTTACGGATACAACGCTCCCCGCTTCCGAGAAGTTCGATTTCAGGTCAGCTTCCGTTACCTTATTGGACAGGTTTCCCACGTACAGATTTTTGTTCATGCTAACCTCCAATGAATCCCGTCTTTGAACGATAAAAGAACTGTAATATTCCTATATGGCTTTAACGTTTACAGCCGATGGGCCCTTCTTGCCACTCTCAACATCAAAGCTGACACGCTGCCCCTCAGTTAACGTCCTGAATCCAGAGTCCTGAATGGCGCTGAAATGAACAAATACATCTGTGCCGTCGTCACTGGCGATGAACCCGAAGCCCTTTTTCTCGTTAAACCACTTTACGATACCTTCTGACATTGTATAATTCCTCCTTTCTTAGATTTTTTCAAGTTGGATTTTCACAATGGCAGAAAGTAAAAACCACCAAGACTCCAAAGAGTATGATGGTTCACCTTACGCTTTAAAATGTCTTTACCCAACTTCTATGTTCGCCTGAGCCGCGTGATTTGAATCGGACGGCAGGCTTTTTGACTTTGATTATTATGAGCACTGAAAAAAGTCAAGGCTTTTCATCATCAAATATGATTCCCGTTTTATGCATCAATCAGCTTTTCTATGGTTTCGATCATAAATTAACCGGGACAGGCCTCACCGGATTCACCCCCCTCAGTTTGAGATAAGCCTCAAGAGACGTCAGGGGGCAGATGGTGAGGGTCAGTTGCATGATGATCATGGCAATCGGATCTGAGAAATGAAATATACCAAGGGGTATTTTGCCGGGATGATTATGGATAAAGGATATTAATCTCCATTTTTGATGCTTTTTGAAGCGCACAGTGAGGGATTTTATGGTTACCATTCCGGCGAGGCATATTGTCTTCCTGTTCCTTGATTTCTCCAATACCTGCATTCTCCTCATAAAGCCCATTCATCAGTGCTGTCACTGGCGCATAGAGATAAGCAGGCAGCTTGATGTCTCTTCTCCACATATCCTGCTTAAATCCATTTGGGTTGGGAAAGTATAGAAGAACCATTCTCGCGTGTCAATATGCCTTAAGGGCAAGTGATTGTTTTATGCCTTCCGGATCATGAATAATGCCAGTATCCCGGGATCATCCCGGTCTTGGCAGGGGTGATCGTCTGTAAATAATTTATTGTCAAAACCGGTGTTATTATGGCAGAGTCTCTTCTGCCTATGGATATGAATAATCCGCAATACTCCGAACACAACCGCCGATGGCCAGCTTTCGAGCCCATCAGGCAAAAGTTCCAGATGAAGAAGTGTCTGTTTCTCATCCTCCTGGTTTGCGTTCTGCTTTCAGGTGTATCGTTTATCATCGAGCGGCGCATAGGCGGGATGCTTCCTGTACTGGTCAACCATTTACAACAGCGTTACGGCTATTTATGCCGCGTAGACACCCTTCATTATGCCTTCCCCAATGGGATTCGCGCCAAAGACATTATTCTCTACACACCTGATGGGAAACCCTGTGTCCAGGCCTCAGGCGTAACGGCAAGGATCAGCTTCTGGCATGCTCTGATCAACCGTGAATGGAGCACTGAATCCATCAGAAGCCTGAGCGCTTCCGATCTCGAAATCCGCATCAGCCGCTCATCATCGGGGAACTGGGAGATACCGGTGTCTAAAAAGCCTGCGGGCCTGTCTACAAATCATAGAATGTCCGGAAGCCGTCCTCTTCAGATCGAGGTGAATAATCTGATTCTCCGCATTCAGAGAGAAAAAAGGGTTTTCCGCCTTACCTATGAGAAGATAGCCGCCCATGTTGATCTTCTTAACAGATCGGGCCGCGTCGATATAAAAAACGCGGAGGAACGTCTAACGATCACCTATAACCCCAAAGAAGGGACGTTCGATATTCGGGCCGACGCCTTCTGTCTGGCCGCACTGTCGGCCATTCTTCCGTTACAGGTCCCCTTCGACAGGATGTATGTCGACGGAAAGGCCCGCATGATCCGGGAGCAACAGGGCCAGCCGACCTTTACATTGAATGGATGCCTCCTGTTATCCCCTCAACACCGATCCATGCTTACCTTTCAGAAGGCGGCCGGTCCACACATTGAATTCGACATAACCGGGATAAAAAAGGACTGGCGCTATTTGATCCGGCAGGGCCGACTGAACTTTGCCGGACAGACCCTTGCGGTCGGAGGCTATGTGGAAGAACGAACGAAACCCGTCGTGAATCTGTCCATTCATTTCCCCCAATTCTCTTTCGGAGAGGCCCTGAAATCTCTGCCGGCGTCTTTCATCCCCGATCTTATGGGGCCGGAAATAGAGGGGATGCTGAACGGCCGGTTCCGTCTGTTTATCGACTTTGAAAAACCACAGAGTCTGGACTATCGTTTTGAGGGAGAGTATAAACCGATCAGAGTGCTGTCTCTGGGACGATCCGTTAACGTCCGGGCGCTGAAGACGCAATTCCGACACAAGGTGCGGAGGCCGAACGGAAAGAACCGTTCCATACTGGTCGGTCCGGGAAATCCGAACTTCATTCCTTACGAGAAGATACCCCGGTCGCTGCTCGGGGCGGTTCTGACGGCTGAAGATGGGAGTTTTTTCACCCACCGCGGATTCAGCCAGAGACATATCCGGGATTCAATTGTGGAGAATCTAAAGTCGGGGAGGATCGTCCGGGGGGCAAGCACAATAACCATGCAGCTGGCCAAGAATCTCTATCTATCAAATGAAAGAAATTTCAGCCGGAAACTTGAAGAATCTCTCATTACCATCGTCCTGGAGCAGCAATTGACCAAGGAACGTATCCTGGAGATATATCTCAACATCATCGAATGGGGACAGGATCTTTACGGAATAGGACCGGCGGCCCACTTCTATTTCCAGAAAAAACCCCACGACCTGACGCCGCTGGAATCCGCATTTCTTGCTTCCATCATTGCCAGGCCGCGTAAAAACTGGCAGCCCGACCCCCTTCCGAAGATCAGCGACCAGTGGCGGCGGTACCTTCATGTCATTCTCTGCCATATGTACAGGCGGGAGGATATCAGTGCGAAGGATCTCCTCGACGCCGGGGTGCCGGAAGAAAAGATCCGGTCACTCATGCGGGGGAATGACATGAACGAAACGGCGCCGCTTTCGCCTGACGAAGAGGAATCTGCGGAAGCAATCTGAGACGGGGAGAACTTTTGAAAAAACGCCTCCATCTCAGGCGCCTTAACGGTTCTTTATCGTTTCTCAATGGGAACATAGTCACGTGGATCGGGCCCGGTCCAGAGGCTTTCCGGACGATAGATCCGGTTGTCGGCTCTTTGTTCAAGAATATGAGCAAGCCAACCGGCAACTCTCCCCATGGCAAAAATCGGGGTAAATAGAATGGCGGGAATATCTAGGAGGCGATATACAGCGCCGGAGTAAAAATCCACGTTCGGATAGATGGGTTTACCGGCCGTTTCCATTTTACCACGAAAATCTTTTTCGACTTCCTGTAAAATCTCATAGTACCGAAAGTCGTTTTTCTTTTCAGAAAGCTGTTCAAGAAAATTTTGTATGATCTTTGCCCGCGGATCTTTGGCTTTGTACTCACGATGACCCATACCCATCACCTTCCGCTTCTGAGCGAGGGCTTTGTCCACCCACGCTGCTACATTATTCTTATCTCCGATTTCCTCGGCCATTTCTATCACGCGCTGGTTTGCCCCTCCGTGAAGCGAGCCGTACAGGGCGCCTATGGCGCTTGAGATGCTGCAGTAACAGGTTGAAAGGGTTGAAGCGACGACCCGTGCTGCAAACGTGGACGCATTAAAGTCGTGTTCGGCATGGAGCAGCAGACATTTATCCATTATTTCACCCTCGAGGGGTTCCGGTTCGGTTCCATGGAGCATATACAAAAAATTAGCCCCGTGTGAGAGGTCCATACGCGGCGCGACATATTCCCTGTTTTCCCGATAACGGCCATATGCGGCCACAACACTGGCAATTTGTGATATCTGATAGAGCGTATCCCGGCAGTTGCAGGTAGGAGAATGTTCAATGCGATGTTTTACATATCCGCTCAAGTAGGAAATAGCCGATTGCAACAATTCCATGGGATGGGCAGAGGCCGGGAAAGATCTTATCATATCGAGCACAGGCTGTGATAAGGGTCGGCTTTGCCGCATCCGTTGAGAAAAATCCTTCAGCTCGGCAATGGTCGGAAGGCGCTCATAGAGAAGCAGATAGGCCACTTCCTCGTAATTTGAGCAGGCAGCAAGATCATCAATGGAATAACCCCGGTAATAAAGCTTCCCTTCGTTACCGTCAATTTTACAAATGCCGCTTTCGTCGGCCACGACCCCCTCAAGACCCTTGGAATAAGGTTTGTTTCCCATGATGAACTCCTTCATGATATGACTTATGCGTTACCTGACATATTATTATGTTACCTGAAGCAAATTGAGCCAGCCCTGATCACTTTTTCCATCCCGTGGAGGATGTGTTAGACAGTTTCTGCATTGTCTGAAAGTCTGTTTTGGGGTTTGAAACGGGTATATGTACTTCAGGCATACTCCTGAGTTGAAGGTCTAAAGCAACCATGAGCAGCGCGCGTTCATGCCCTCCGCTGTCCCGGGCCGCATTCGCGTTGATCTCGTCTTTTTCGGGCATGACAAGCAAACCGGCGACGCGGCCAGGCGTAACGGGTGTGTCGGCACACCTCTGATTGTGCTCCCTCAGGGCATCCATCCAGCCAGTAAAACCTCATGCCCAACGTCTGAAAGGTTCAGGGCGCCGCAATGTATTCGATCCCGGTATGTCATGCATCGAATCCTTCTATCATCTCATTAATATTTCATGGCCACGCAAATGATCTGAGCCGTATCTGTTTTCGTGTGGGACATTAGCAAACGTTGAGATTTCTTTCAAGTCGTATAAAAATATTGTGGGATAAGATCATAAATGCAACCCCCAAAAGATGGATTGTCGACGCAATCTGTTCATGGACACCCATGTGTTTTTATGATAGGAAATTTGTCACATTAATTTTAAGGGATTTACATGATGATTAAGAAAATCGGTATCATTGCGAATATAGAAAAAGAAAAATCCGCTGAATACACCCTCTTGTTGAGAGATTGGACGTTAAAACAGGGGGTTGAGGGTTTTCTGGAAGAGGACATTGCCAGGAAGCTCGGTGAGGAAACGGGGTTGGAACGAAGAAAAATGGCTTCACAGGTCGATCTCCTTGTTGTTTTCGGAGGGGACGGGACGCTCCTTCGGACCGTCCGCTTTGTAAGCGAATACGATATTCCGATTGTCGGTATCAACTTAGGCGAGTTCGGTTACCTCACAGAAGTCAATCTGAATGAGATGTTCAGCGCCCTTGAGTTGATATTCAAGGGTGATTTCCAGACTGAAAAGAGAATGATGCTTGATATCACCATTCAACTGGGTGATGAAACCGTGAAGCAGCAGAGCATCCTGAATGACGTGGTGATTACGCGGGGCAATCTCTCCCGCATCCTCGACCTGGAAACGACGGTCAATGACCGGTATCTGACGACATTCAGAGCCGATGGCATTATCATCGCTACCCCGACGGGCTCTACCGCGTATTCACTTTCTGCTGGAGGCCCTATCGTTTTTCCCGAACAGGATTCCTTTATCATCAATCCCATCTGTCCCCACACATTGACGAACCGGCCGATTATTATTCCTGACAATGTTCAGATAAAAGTAATTTTATGGACGAAGGGGCATGGGGCGACTCTGACGCTGGATGGCCAGATTTCTTATACCATGAGATCAGGCGATAGCATGATTATTAAGAAATCCAGGTATGTAACCAACCTTGTATCGTCGCCGCACAGGGACTACATGCAGATCCTGCGTACAAAACTGGGGTGGGGCGGCTCGCCGACCAGTGCGAATAAGTGTTAAGATGAAATGCTGACAGAGCTCAACATCACGAATTTTGCCATTATCGATGAGCTGAAGGTGTCTTTTTCAGGCGGGCTCAACGTGATCACCGGAGAGACGGGTGCGGGGAAATCGATTATCATCGGAGCCGTAAGCCTCCTTCTGGGCGACCGGGCGTCTTCCGATATGATTCGATCTTTTGAGGATTCGGCCCTGGTGGAGGCCCTCTTCGATATCGGAGAAAAGGAAGAACTCAGGGAAAAGTTGCAGCGGATGGGTTTTCCCGGAGGTGATGAACTGGTTCTCAAGCGAATCGTTTCACGGACGGGGAAGAACCGCGTTTTCATCAACGGGCAGCTGGCAAACCTCAGTATGCTGGCCGCCGTCAGTGAGTCCCTGATCAATATCTGCGGCCAGCACGAACACCAGGTCATTCTGAACGCGGAAAATCATATCGATATCCTGGATGAATTCGGGGGTCTTTTTTCGCTGCGGTCGGAATATACTGAGGGATATAACGCGTACCAGTCTTTAAATGAAAGAATCCGGGATCTATTATCGCTTAAAAAGACCCGGGGCGAGAAGGAAGATTTCCTCCGCTTTCAGCTCAGGGAGATTGATGATGCAGGCATTGGGGCTGGAGAAGATGCGGATCTCCTCGAGGAAAAAAAAGTTTTGACCCATGTCCGGAAGCTGATGGATCATGCGGGTAAGGCCCATGATGTCCTCTATTCAAGATCCGGTTCTATCCTGGAGGACATTCGCGGTGTTATTGCCCATATTCGTGAGATCAAAAAGATTGATCAGCGGTTGGGGCTGTCCGAGCAGGAACTGGATACCATGTACTATCAGCTTGAAGAAGCAGCGCTGGTTCTTCGGGATTATGAAAAGAGCTTGTCCTACGATCCGGCAAGACTCGATGCCATTGATGATCGTTTGGAGCTGTTGGGGCGGTTGAAGCGTAAGTACGGCGCTACCCTGGAAGGCATTCTTAAGAAGAGGGATGACATCGCGGAGGAGTTGAAGGCGATAGATTCTGTTGATGAAGAGATTGAGCAGATTTCTGAGGCGATTAAATTGCACAGATCGAAGCTGCTGGAGAAGGCGCATCTCCTGTCTCGGAAACGCCGCGAAACGGCAGCGGTTCTGAGAAACGCAGTAGAGGATGAGGTTCATACCCTGCGAATGGAAAAGGCGACATTCGAGGTCATGTTCAAAAGTCCGGTTGATGACGGGGAAGACGTTTCTTTCAATTCCAAGGGCATTGATGAGGTTGAGTTCTATCTGTCCACCAATGTCGGTGAATCGCTTAAACAGCTGAACCGCATTGCTTCTGGAGGGGAGCTGTCCCGCATCATCTTGGCGTTGAAGAAAGTTCTCGCAAAAACAGGCTCTGTTGGGACGATCATATTTGACGAGGTGGACAGCGGCATTGGGGGGGCGACGGCAGAGGATGTTGGCAGGAAACTGAAGGATGTATCGGAACATCACCAGATCCTGTGTATCACTCATCTGCCACAGATTGCCTGTTTCGGGAGCAGGCATTACCGTGTCGTGAAAACGGTTTCAGGAGAACGGACCGTCGCCTCCGTAGAAGCTCTTTCAGAAAATGACCGTCTGGATGAAATTACGAGGATGCTCGGCGGGGCCGAGCTTACAAAGAAGACCAGAGAACATGCGCGGGAAATGCTGGAACTGTCCCGTAGTAAATAGGGATTTAGAAAGTCCGGAGTTTTCTGGGAAAAACTGATTTTACATATGCGGGTTATTATGCAATTTACATCTGTTTCTCAAACTTAATATTGCGGCTGCATTAAGAGCTTTGAATCGTCGGAAAAGACAAGGAGTGAAGAATGCTGAGAAAAGCTCGAGTCGATGATGTAAAGACCATTCACGGGATGATCAATGCTTCAGCCGGCAAAGGGGAAATTCTGCCCCGTTCCCTCATGGATATTTATGGCAGCCTGAGAGATTTTTTTGTCTATTATGACGAGAGTAAACAGGCGGTCGCAGGTATTTGTGCCATGAATATCATCTGGGATAATCTGGCAGAGATTCGTTCCCTGTATGTAGAGGAAGAACACAGAAAACAGGGAATTGCCAGAAATCTTGTTGAGGCCTGCATATCAGAGGCGATTACCCTGGGGTTGTTCAGGATGTTTACGTTGACCAACAGGCCAGAATTGTTTAAGCGGTTTGGATTTAAAGAGGTTGACCGGTCCACCCTGTCTGAGAAGATATGGTCTGACTGTTTCCGATGTTCCAAGTACCCGGATTACTGTGATGAAGTGGCCATGATCATTGAGCTTTGAGGTATATATGCGCCCATGTAAAATCATCTGTTATCTTGTCATCGTGCTCTTTATTGCGGGATGTGCGGCCAAGATTGAAAAAGCAGTGGAGAAACCGGTCGAAAAGGCCAAACCCCCGCTCGTGTTGATTCCCCCTGAAAACGTTCCCTCGTTTAATGATGATCTCAAGTGGGAATCTCTCGATGCGGCTATTGGAAAAAGCATAAGGTATTATGATACTGTTGTCGAAAATATCACATACGGCCTCGGAAATGACCGTGTTTCCGCCAGGGATATGAAGGAATCTCTCCTGGTACTGAAAGAGATCATTAACGGCACCGACTCAGACAATATGAAACAGGAAAAGATGAAAGACGCGTTCGATGTCTATAAAGCCACCGGATCCGACAACAAGGGATCTGTCCTGTTTACAGGGTATTTTGAGCCCGTCATGGAAGGCTCCCTGGAGAAAACGGAGATATTCAGGTATCCGATATACAGGACACCTGATGATGCGGTGGCGGTGAATTTGGGCAAGTTCAGGAAGAAATACAGCAATGAAAGAATTATTGGAAGAGTGAAGAATGGAGAACTGATTCCCTATTTCACGAGGGCGGATATTGACAGTGCGGGTTCGCTGAAGGGTAAAAAACTCGAACTTGTCTGGGTGGATGATCCCGTCGATTTGTTTTTCCTGCATATTCAGGGATCAGGCAAGATCAAACTGAGCGATGGCCGGTATATCCAGGTAAGCTACGCCCAGTCAAATGGCCGCACGAACCGGATGACAAACTACCTCATAGATAAGGGAAAACTCTCCAAGAGTCAGATGACTCATCAGGCGGTAAAGAAATATCTCAGGGAGCATCCCGAAGAACTCTCTGATATTTTCAACTACAATGAGAGCTACGTATTTTTCCGCATCGTTGAAGAAGGGCCTGTGGGCGCTCTGGGTCTGACACTCACTGCGGCTAGATCGATCGCGACCGATCTGGATTTGTTTCCCAAAGGGGCGCTTGCCTTCATCAGGCTGAGGAAACCGATTTTTGATGACAATGGGAACATCAAGACTTGGAAGTCTTTTTCCCGTTTCGTTCTAAATCAGGATACCGGTGGGGTCATCAAAGGGCCGGGACGTGTGGATCTATTTTGCGGAACGGGAAGCGATACGGAGAAGCTTGCGGGCAGCCTGAAAGAAAAAGGCGAACTCTATTTTCTGGTACGAAAGAAGGGCTTGAGGAAATAGACGCTCTTGCTAATTTCTGATAAAGCAGCGGGGATCTTCTGCAAGATAATCGCCACTGTAAGCTAGGGCACGCCCCCGCCAACCACCGCAAATCGTCCTGTAACGGCAGTCTCCGCAGAGGCCATTCAGTGTATTTTCCCGATTCCTCAGGTTCATAAAAACTGGGGATTCTTCGTAAATTTCCCTGAAGGATGTTTCCCGGACGTTTCCGGTCTTCACTTCCACGAACGGGCATGGCCATACGTCACCGTTTGATTTGATGTAGACTAAGCCTCTGCCTGCGGCGCATCCGTGAAAGACCTTTTCAGCAAATGTGGGCATCAAGCCATTATTTATACCTTTTTTTTTCAAGGATATAAGGCCAGTACTGGGGCCCCGCGACGGGTTCGATAATGGTCCCGGTGTATTTCTGTTTTTGAGAAATCAGCCTGCTCAGATTCTCATTGGCTGATTTTTTCAGGGTGGCCTTTTCAATCTTCTCCCCCCTGCCTACGGCAACAAGCTGATACATCAGCATGATCCTGACATCCTGCGCGTTAACGAAGTCGATCAATTCGGAGAGGTTTTCCATGTTGTATTCCATTGCCGTGGTGTTGATCTGGAGGAGGATCCCCGCCTTTTTTGTGGCTTCCATCGCCCGGAGGGCCAGATCGAAGGCCTGCGGTGATTTTCTGACAAAGTTGTGAATATCGGGGTCACAGACATCAATGCTGATGGCATTGCATATGACGCCGTGGTTCTTCAATTTCCAGGCCATCTCCTCATCGATGAGGATGCCATTGGTGGCGATGATATTGGCAAATCCAACCGATTTTGAATATTTCAGAAGGTCGAATATGTCAGGTCTGACCAGGGGTTCCCCGCCGGTGTAGAAAAGGGTGCGAAAACCTTCGACCTCGGCAATCTGATCGATCAGTCTTTTTCCTTCGTCCGTTGAAAGTTCGTTCGGATCCGGTTTACCACTGGCCGCATGGCAGTGTATACAACTGAGATTGCAGGCAGCTGTGACCTCCCAGACGGGATGACCAGGATAGCCGATACAGCCCATGCCCATGGCGCCGTTGGATACGGGGATCGATTTAAAACTGTGCCGAATAAGCCACTGGGGAAGTTTCCGCCATCCATTGAGGTAGGCCATCAGCAGGGCACTTCCCAGTTGTCTGCAAAGCAGGGAAGGGGGGTAAAAAAATGGTTTTATCTTGTTGTGATGAAAATTATCGGCCATATGCGCGTTTAAAAAAAGGCATAGATATAGGTGCTCGTTGTGCCGAGGTTAACCACAATATTCATTCCGCACAGGAATTCCAGGACTTCAGGATCCTCGTATTTCTTTTCCAGCATCATCACCGTGATGATTGCGGACAGGATGAAGACAGGAATGTAGGCATATATGGCCTTAATGGGGACTCCGGCCGTAAGGGAAAAAACATGGCAATCCATGCGAATGCTGATATGAGGATATACAGGGCAACCCCCATGTTTTTCCCGAAGCGGGCAAGCAGATTTTTTTACCTACAGAGGTGTCTGCCGTATAGTCGGGAAATTCATTCAGAAGAATCACATTGATGATGGTCATGCCGATGGGAATGCACATCCAGTGAATTATGGGGTGAATATAGCCTGTCTGAATATAAAAAGAGGACGCGACGGGAAGCCATCCATAACAGAAGCCGATGAAAAGTTCTCCGAATCCCCTTTCCACGAGCCTGATCGGTCTTGTGGAATAAAAAAAACCGGAAATGTACCAAGGCATCCCAGGATCAACGTGTAAGGACCGGTTTCAAGGACAAATTGAAGGATAACGCTATAACGGCGGCAACCATTTAAGGAGATGAGACTCGTCCAAAGAGGGATCTGCCTGGACAAAATACCCGACGGAATAACCCCGGACCCTCCGGCAAACCGGCTGTTGAAAAGTTGTTTTGATACTCTGTCCTCCTCGTGATCAAAGTATTCTCCGGCGTGATAAGTTGAAAGCATGATTAAGACAACGGCTATTACCTCGAGAGCGAAAATGGTTGCATCAAAAATCCCATTGATTCTCCAGGAGAGGAATCCTCCGAGAAGAAACGGAAGCACTCCGACAGTGTGGAATGGAGGTCTCGAGAGACCAAACCATGCCTGTATCTTGACTCTGATGTCCAGATCATCCATGTGCCCTGCAGTAAATGAGATCCCTTTCATATGATATTCCGATAAAAAATTGCTTCCATGCCTGTTTTCGTCCCTTAGGAAAGACAAAAAGCTTTCTTTGTTAATGGGTCTATTCACTAACACAAAGCATATGTTCTTCTCAAACCCATGGAATTCAAGATGATGGGGGCCTGATGGGCGAATATTTAATTTAGAAAAATATATTGAATTTTTCTTGATTGTTGTTTTTCTTTGTGTTACCCATGGCTCATCATGATGTATAGTGCGAATATTGTGTATCAAAAATCAATGTGTGTGCGGGTTAAAAGCATTTTCAAACAGACGTGTCCATTTTCAGATCAAAAAACAATGTATGCTATCCTGCCGTTCCTGCAAATGACGCTCCTGATTATGTGTGATTGATTGGCCGGTGGTATCAAGCAGGTTATTGATCCTCGGATAAGTAGAGATATCATTATAAAAAGATTGATGAAAGGGGGATTTTAGAGGATGACGAAAGCAGAATTAATAGCATTTATGGCAGATGAAGCGGATGTTACGAAAGCAGCGGCTGCGGCGGCATTGCAGGCATACATGGATGCGGTGGCCAAGGAGCTGAAGAAGAACGGAAAACTTGGCCTGGTCGGGTTCGGGACTTTTTCGGTTGTGAAAAGAAAAGCGAGGGAAGGAAGAAATCCGCAAACGGGGAAAACCATCAAAATTCCGGCCAAGAAAGTCGTTAAGTTCAAAGCGGGGAAGGGATTGTCCGATAAAGTAAAATAATAAAAACGCAAAAAAGAATGTGAGTGATTGAGGCCTCCCTGGTATTTGCATTATCACGGAGGCCTTAATGCATTATTAAGGGACAGAAACGCCTCAACACAGGCGTGACTATAGATATTTCCTGATACATTGACAGGATCGATTCTTTTTGTTAAGACCGTCGAGAATATCCTGGTGACGTTTCTGGATAGGCGGCAGATGAAAGCTTTTGAAAGAGGTAAACGTTTGTGACGAAAAAGCGGATTTTAAGCGGCATGAGGCCTACGGGACTTCTCCATCTGGGGCATATTCACGGGGCCTTGAGAAACTGGGTCGAACTTCAGAATGATGGTCATTATGAATGTTATTATTTCGTTGCTGACTGGCATGCCCTGACCAGCGACTACAATAACACCCATCAGATTAAAGAACATACCCTGAACATGGTCGTTGATTGGCTTAGTGTCGGGATAGATCCCGTTAAGAGCACCCTGTTTGTTCAGTCCGGCATCAAAGAACACGCTGAACTTTTTGTGATTCTTTCCATGATAACCCCATTGCCGTGGCTGGAGAGAAATCCGACGTATAAAGAAATGAAAGAAGAACTTTCAGAAAAAGACCTTTCAACCTTTGGATTTTTAGGGTATCCGGTCCTCCAGGCTGCAGATATCATCATGTATAAGGCTTATGGTGTGCCCGTCGGTGTGGATCAACTACCACATGTTGAATTGACCCGTGAGATCGCCAGACGGTTCAACTTCCTTTACAGAGACATATTCCCCATTCCGGAACCGCTGCTCACGAATGTGCCGAAACTTTTAGGCATTGACGGCAGAAAGATGAGCAAATCCTATGATAATTCTATTAACATAAGCGACAAGGAAGAAACCTTGAAGTCCAAGGTAGGGGCTATGTTCACAGACCCTCAGCGAATGAGGAAAAAGGATCCGGGCCGACCGGAGCTTTGTAATGTCTTTGGCTATCACCAGATTTATTCATCCCCCGATGATGTGGAGGAAATGTCCAGGGAATGCAAAAAGGCGGGCATCGGTTGCACGGATTGTAAGAAGCGTTTGGCGGTGCGGATATCGGAAGCCATGAATCCGGTTTATCAACGCCAGGATTATTACCGGAGTCATATGGACGAAGTCAGGATCATCATCGAAGACGGAAACAACAGGGCAAGCAGAATCGCCCGAATGACCATGGAAGAGGTCCGGGAAGCGGTTAAAATCTGACAACGCTCAGCGTTTGAAACAGAGGCAACTACCTTACTTAAAAAGGTCATTACCGCGCGGGTGGTTGATTGACGACATTTTTTGATATTCACGATGGCTTCAAGAGAATGAACTATGGGTTATGAAATCAAGCTCGATATCTTTGAAGGCCCTCTTGATCTGTTGCTGTATCTTATCCGTAAGAATGAAATTGATATTTATAACATTCCCATTGCCCTCATTACGGAACAGTATCTCGCACATCTGGATATGATGAGATCCCTCAATCTTGATCTTGCCGGAGAATATCTGGTTTTAGCCTCTACGCTTCTCCATATTAAGTCGAAAATGCTTTTGCCCGTGGATGAGGATGAACATGATGAGGATGAACCGGATCCCAGGGATGAACTGGTCAGGCAGCTTTTGGAATATCAGCAGTTCAAGGAAGCGGCGTTAAAATTGGAAACGAGGCCTTTACTAAACAGAGATGTATTCACAAGGGGTTTCATCGCTGAATCGGGGGCTGATTATGACGATCAGGAAATGGCTGTTGAACTCAATGTGTTTGATCTCGTTGAGGCTTTTCATAAAATCATTTCGACCATGGAAAAAGGTGACTCACTCGAGATTGATGTTGAAAAGATGTCCCTGAAAGAAAAAATGAATGACATCATGGAGAGACTTACCGAAAAGGGAGATCTGACAATCGCGGAACTGCTGGGCGCAAATGGCAGTAAGAGGATGTTGCTCTATACCTTTCTGGCGATTTTGGAACTCATGCGACAGAGAATGATCCGGGTTTATCAGGGCTGCTCCTTCGGTGTGATCAGGGTTTGCCTTGCCGTGGAGGCTTAAATGGAAGAAAATAAGACGATCATTGAAGCTCTAATTTTTGCTTCGGACAATCCGCTTTCTGCAGACAGGGTGGCTGAAATTATTCCTGATGTAAAAAAGGATGAGATCAATCGTCTGATTCGTGAGCTGATGAGAGAATATGAAGAAAGACGGAGTGGCCTTTATATCCAGGAGGTTGCCGGAGGTTTTCAGTTCAGGAGCCGGGAAAGTCTGGGCTCTTGGATAAACAGGATGAAGGGGGGAAAATCTTTGATGCTGTCCCCTGCGGCTATGGAAACCCTTGCTGTTGTCGCTTACAGGCAGCCGGTCGTAAAGGCGGAGATAGACAGAGTTCGCGGGGTGGATGTCAGCGGGTCTTTAAGGGGACTGCTGGAGAAGAAATATGTGAGGATCATGGGCCGGAAAGACGTTCCGGGTAAGCCTATCATATACGGGACAACTAAAAAATTTCTTGAGGTTTTTAATTTAAAAGACCTCTCAGAGCTGCCGACCCTTCGCGAGTTAAAAGATTTAAAAAATGGGACATAACTTCCAAGTACAAAATCCCAAGCTCCGGACAATATCCAAATTCAAATGTCTGAAACATTTATAATTTTGATATCATGATTTTGTATTTGTTAATAGTATAGGATATTTTATGCAGGAGCGGCTTCAGAAGATCATTGCGTCTGCTGGCATTACGTCAAGACGTCATGCTGAGAAGATGATTGTGGATGGGAGGGTAACGGTCAATCATGTTTTAGTAAGACAGTTGGGTGCAAAGGCGGATATTGAAGAAGATGAAATCCGTGTGGATGATAAACTCATCTTCCATGAAGTATCAAAAATATACCTGATGTTGAACAAGCCGAAGGGATACGTGACAACCCTTTTCGATCCGCAAAACCGGCCCATTGTTACGGATCTTCTTTCAGGGGTTTCGGACAGGGTTTTCCCCGTAGGAAGGCTCGACTATGATTCCGAGGGACTTCTTTTGATGACCAATGATGGAGATTTTTCCCAGAAGCTTCAACACCCCCGTTTCAGTATTCCTAAAACATATGAGGTCAAGATTGACGGAAAACTAACGGATCGTGATCTGCAATCTCTGATAAAGGGGATAAGACTGGAGGACGGCAAATTTCGACCGGATCATGTCCAGATCACAAGAAAGAGCCCCAAAAGTACATGGTACACCTTAACCATTTCAGAGGGAAGAAATAGATTAATCCGTAGAGGTTTTGATTCATTTGGCCATTCTGTTATTCGACTGATCCGGGTCGCCGTGTCAGACCTTAATGTCGGAAATTTAGAGACGGGTGCATACAGGCATCTGACAAAAGAAGAAGTGAAAAAGCTTCTATCTTTGTCGAAATAATTAATGTTTTATAAAAAATTGTCTTGACATTCGTATCAAAATAAATAATAGTCGGCGAAAATAAAGAGATATTATCATGTTAATTGAAATAATACTTTCGTTCTGCTTTTAAAGAGGTTGTATCTTCATGTATCATAAAGAGGAGGAAGCTATGAATAAATCGGGGCTTATTGAAGCTTTAAGCAAGAAAGAAAACCTGACGGAGAAAAAGGCGATCGATGTTGTCAATTTGATCTTCAAAGGTTTTACAGATACGCTAAAAAAGGGCGGCAGAATAGAAATTAGAGGTTTTGGAAGCTTCGTCGTAAGGAATTATGAAGCGTACACCGGCAGGAATCCAAAGACGGGAAAAAATATCAAGGTAGCTCCGAAAAGATTGCCTTTCTTTAAGGTCGGGAAAGAACTTAAATCTAAAGTTGATAAAAAGAAATAGGCTCTTAAGATAAAAAAAGAGCGATGCTCTTTTGGCGAGGGCAGGTCATTATCAAGAGATGAATTACCGGGGATCATGTGATCCCCTTTTTTTTAATATGATCAAGATGCATAGATTTCCCGTTGCCAATGTGATCCTTTTTCTCATTACCGTCTTCAGTACCCTTGTCGCGGGAACCTTGCAGCAGGGGATAAATCCCCTTGAGTATCCCTTGTCCATTTGGAGGGGTATCCCGTTTTCATTCACCCTCCTGATGATACTGGGGGCGCATGAATTCGGACACTATTTCATGTCCAGACGGCATCATATCGACGTGACCCTGCCGTATTTCATACCGGCACCTTCTTTTATCGGGACGTTTGGTGCATTTATCAAAATGAAATCCCCCATTATGGACCGAAGAATCCTTCTTGACATCGGGGCAGCCGGTCCCCTTGCAGGACTGATCGTTGCCGTGCCGTTTTTGTTGGTCGGCCTTCATCTCTCAGAGGTCAGGATCGAAACGGTGGACTCGGGGATGAATCTCGGCACATCCCTTTTCTTTTCGTTGCTTAGCTGGATTGTTCACGGATTTCTTCCCGATGAGGCAAATCTGGTTCTCCACCCTGTTGCCTTTTCGGGGTGGATCGGATTGCTCGTGACCTCTTTAAATCTTCTGCCCGCCGGGCAACTGGATGGAGGACATGTGGCTTATGCGGTTCTTGGTTCCAAACAAAGGCTGGTGGCAAAAGGCGTTATTGCCGTCCTGATTGTTCTTGGAATCTTTGGATGGATTGGGTGGCTTGTCTGGGCGGCGATCCTCGTTTTTATGGGGATATATCATCCCCCTGTTGTTTACGACTGGATTCCCCTTGACAGGAGAAGAAAAAACGTCGGTTGGATTTCCCTGGCAATTTTTGTCCTGACATTCACGCCGACACCGTTCTGATTTACATCAGGCCTTCCTCCCGAAAACTGAAGAACCTGTTTTCTCCAATGATCAGATGATCGTGGACAAGGATATCCAGCACCTTTGCCGTTTCCTGAATCGTCCTGGTTAAACGGATATCGGCGTCGGAGGGTTTAATATGACCAGACGGGTGATTATGGACCAGGATGATGGCTGAAGCCTTCTGCGTCAGGGCATTTTCGAGAACCTTCCTGGGATAGACAACAGCCTGATTGACGATGCCCTCCTGGATAATTTCCGTCTCGATAATCTTATTTTGAGCATCAAGGTAGATGACGTGAAATTGTTCGTCCTTAAGCCCTCCCATTTTTGATCTGCAATAATCGAGGAGTTCCCTCGTACAGGACACCTGCGGTTTCTCTTTTGCCTTTTCCTTGAGATAGAGTGTTCCCAGATCCTTTGCGAGTCTGATGAGTATTGCCGTTTGTTTGCCCGTGCCTGTAACGTTTGCGAGTTCCTGCTGTGTTGCGTCCATCACCCCCTTGAGTGAACCGAAATGCTTAAGCAGGCTCTTTGCAAGGGGCTTTACGTCTCTTCTCGAAATCGCATAGGACAGGAGGAGTTCGAGGGCTTCATAATCATGGAAGGCACCGAGGCCCGATTCAGTAAATTTTTTTCTCAGGCGTTCACGATGTCCTATGTAATGTTGATCAATCGCAGCAGGCATGGGCAAGAAAACATAAAGCAGCCCGCCGGGGGCGGGGTGCCGTGTTAGAGATGACATTAACCTAAGTTTGCATTTACAAAATCCCAGTTAATCAGTTTTTCCATAAACGCCGTGAGATAATCGGGCCGTCTGTTCTGGTAATCTAAATAGTAAGCATGCTCCCATACGTCCACGGTCAAAAGGGGTATAAGGCCGTGAACGATGGGTGTGTCGGCATTGGAGGTTTTTGTGATCTTAATCTGACCGTTTGCTGAAACCAGCCACGCCCAGCCACTGCCAAACTGTGTGATACCCGCATTTATAAATTCCTCTGCAAATTTTTCAAAATTACCCCATGCGGCCTTGATTTTATCGGCAATGGCACCGGTCGGAGCGCCTCCACCGTTCGGCTTCATACATTGCCAGTAGAATGAATGATTCCAGACCTGAGCAGCATTGTTGAAAATACCCATTTTGGAAGCATCCCCTGTCACCTTCCTAATAATGGCTTCCAGAGATTCATTGGCCAGATCCGTTCCGGCGATGAGCTTATTTGCATTGTCTACGTATGCCCTGTGGTGTTTTCCGTAATGGAACTCCAGTGTGTTGGAGCTGATTACAGGGGCCAGCGCATCTTTTGCGTAGGGTAAGTCTGGTAATTGAATGGCCATATTATTTCTCCTTTCTTTTATCAGTCGTTCACCATCACCACGGCGTTCAATCCTTTGATGGTATTTTATCACATCATGATGCACCGTGATAGCCTTTTCTGATTCTTGAGTTTACGCCTTTTGCATTTTAAAATTCAGCCACGTCACGTAAATGGTCATAAAAATGGTTAGAACAACAGCCGGAAGCGCTGCTTCCTGATTGAAAAGATAAAGGGCAATGCCACCGGCAAGCCCGTAGTTTTTCAGTGTTCCGAGCAGGAAAAGAACAGTCAGATTCGCTTTTTCGACATGAAAAAGAATACCGACCCATTGTATCAGAAACCCCAGGAGAAAAGTACTCATAAAAGCAATGATGGCCATAGGTACCAGTGAAAAAGGATGAGTCGTAATGTTTTTCCAGTTTAATCCGATGAGGGTATAGATAATCAAAAAGAAACTCCAATCCGTTATCATCCCCTTTACCGGTTCTATGTAATCGTTCAGTCGTTTCCAGATGAGCAGTCGGGAAACAGCTATGGGGAGAGCAATCAGGACAATCGTGACGATAAGCAGTTTGGTCGTATCGATGAGGTGACTGTCAAGAAGACCGATGGCAATCAGAGGGGTGATGATCAGTGCGCCGGTATACGAGCCAATGGTTCCGACTGCGGCATAGGTTTTATTTCCGTTCAAAAGACGGGTAAATGGGATAACGGCGACGGCAGAGGGAACGGCCGCCAATGTAACGAAACCGATCCAGACGGCTTCGTCATGAATAAGAAAGGCGCCCATGAGGATAATCAGATTTCCCAGGACGGCGTAATTCATCACGATGCCGAGGAAAGCAGGAGCGAAGAGGGATCTTGGGGTTCGAAAGATATGGCTGTCAATGCCCATGGTTGACAGGGTCATGATGAGGGCAAGAAGGGGCAACACAAGATGCTTTGTCCACTGGGCCCCGTGATGAAAAAACATCCCGCTTGTGATGGCAAGCAAGATGATAACATTACGATTCCTCGTGATAGATCTGAGTTTAACCACGGCTGTCTCCAGTTACCAATTCCGTGTTAACGATAGCGATAAAGGTTTGTATCATACTTTGCTTATGAATGAACAGTCTGAATCGGGCTCTCTATGTCCGAAATGTATTTCTCCGTGCCTTTCCGGCTATCAAAATTGCAACTGTTTTGCAGTGTAATATTTTCATTTTTTCTTGACAAAAATCTATTATTTTATCATCGTGAACTGCAATTCATTATTTGAACAATCCTTCTATTATTTGAATCAAGGCTCAGAAATGGAGAGATCAAAAAGAAAAGAGATGGAATTTCAGCTGCGGCGGAATGAAATCCTCCACCAGGCGGAAAGGATATTTTCCGCAAAGGGATTTTACAATACGACGATGGCTGAAATAGCTGATGCGTCCGGTTTCGCCATCGGCACCCTGTATCTTTTTTTTGAAAGCAAGGAAAAACTCTATACTGCCATGATCAACGAAAAATTGGATTTGATGTATTCGGAAATCAGAGGGGCAGTCAATGGCGTAGAAAAAACCATCGACAAGATTGAGATGCTCGTAAGAGCCCATTTTTATTTTGTGGAAAACAATGTCGATATTTGCAATCTGCTTATTCGCGGTGAAGGTATGACCCTTTCGATGGGTAACACCGTCTTGAGAGATAAGATCATTGCGGATTATGTCAGTCACATTGATTTCATAGAAGGTATCATGCATAGGGGAATTGAGATGAAATCTCTGAAAGTGATGGAATCCCGGATCATGGCTCTGGCTATTTTAGGCATCATCCGATCCTTTTTTTATGATTGGATGCTTTCGAAGAAGGAAACTCCTCTGGGCGATAAAGTCGATCCAGTTCTCGATATTTTTCTAAAGGGAGTAAAATCGGAGGTTACAGGATGAAAGCATGGCGTCCTTATTTAATATTTTTAATGTTGTTTTTTTTCTTCATTTTGACACCCATGTTCACTTTTGCAGAGGAATATTCTCTTGACGATTTATATAAGATCGCCCTTCAACGAGCCGAGAAGATCAAGTTCTCGGAGGAAAATTTGTATATAGCCGAAACAGGAAAAGAAAAGGCCCTCTCCTTGCTGCTTCCGAAGCTTTCCACCTTCGGCACCTATGCGAGATATACGGAGGCAAAGAGCAATAGCACGGGAGTCATTATCCAGCCGGACGAAGCAACCTCTTGGGGGCTCCGATTGGATGAGTCCCTTTCCGTCAGTGGCCGTGAACTTATCGCATTGAGTATTTCAAAAGAAACGATCATAAAGAACCGTTACGACCTTCATGCCGTAAGAGAAGAATACCTGTTGAATGTGGCATATGCCTATTATGATGTTTTGAAGGCAGGGAAAGCACTGGATATAGCTGTGTCGAATCTGGAGAGGCTTAAGAAATATAAAAATGCCGCGCAGAAACGGTTGAATGTCGGTGAAATAACCAAAACGGTTCTCCTGAGAGCTGACGGGGAGCTATCGGGGGCGCAATCGGACTATGTGAAGGCAAAAAACACCCTGGAACTCACAAGGGCCGTATTGGCCAGAATCGTTGGCATCAAACAGGATTTTAACCTGAAGGAATCATCTCATTCGGACATCAAAATACCGTCTCTGTCATCCTTTCAGGAAAGCGCATTATCGGGGAGAGCGGATCTCAAAAGTCTTGAAATCCAGAAAAAAATAGCGGAAGAGCAGGTTCAATTTACGAGGGGGGCTTACTGGCCGAACCTTGCCCTGTCAGGCGTTTATACGGCAGCTGATCAGTCTCCCGCATCCCAGACGTTGAACAGGGAAAGCATTTATGGAGGGGTTTCCATAAACTTTCCTCTATTTGAAGGCGGTTTGAGAACAGCGGAAGTTAAGGAAGCCAAGGCAAAAGAAAGACAATCCATCCTCATCTATGAAGATTTAAGAAAGTCCATAGCGGTGGAGGTTCAGAGCGCCTATCTCGATATCATGACACAGCAGGGAACTCTTAAATTTTTACAAGACCAGCTTGTCTATGCCAGGGATAATTACAATGCTGTTACAAAACAATTTGAATTCGGACTATCACAAAGCCTTGATGTAATGGATGCAAACACTTTGCTTGTTACGGCAGAGAGAAAAATGGCAGATGCCGTTTACAGCTATCAGTTATCCATGCTGAAGATGAAAAAGGCAACAGGAACGTTTCTCAAAACCGTGACCGTGACAGACGGTTCATGATAAAAAACTCTACAGATGACTTACTTTAGATGATTACAAGATGGGGGAGGAAGCGTTCATGCTAAGGCGACAGCCTACTATGAAAAAAAAGAATACTGGCCGTAAGAATCCGTTCACGACTCGAAGTGTTATTATTTTTTTACTGCTTATGATGATTCTGTTGAATGTGGGGTGCAAGAAAAAAGAGGAGAAGGTTGAAGAGAGGGTCATGAATGTGAAGATTTGGACGGTTGAAAACAAATCCCTCAGGCCTTTTGTGAGCACTATCGGTACACTGAAACCTTTTGAAGAAGTCATTATTAGCTCTGAAGTGGATGGTATCGCAAAGAATATCAGGGTTGATGAAGGAACTTCCGTCTCGAAGGGCATGTTGCTTGCCGAAATCAACGAGACGGATTATCGACTTGAAGCAAGAAGGTCTGAAGCTGTTTTGAAGCAAATGGAAGCGAGCCTCGCCAACACAAAATTTGAGTATGAACGAAAGGCCGTCCTGTATAAAGAGGAGCTTGTGACAAGACAACAATTCGATGATATATCTGCCAGATTGACCCTTGCCGACGGCGAATTGGATCGGGCGAAGGCAGGCCTGGCTCTGGCGAGAGAGAAACTGTCAAAGACAAGAATATATTCTCCCCTTCGGGGCGCCGTTA
>JAPLJQ010000202.1 GCA_026388495.1 Deltaproteobacteria bacterium
ACCTCCTCTGCCGTTTCTTCTCCCGCATCTGCACAAGCTCCTTCACCACAGGAGAAATCCACAATGGCCTCTCGTGAATCCGATGTTATTTCCGGCATGAGAAAAAGTAAACAGGGAACGCTGACTTCCTTTATCAATCCGGATTTCATTAACACAACAGAGCCTATTATAAGAAAAAATTTCTGGATGAGCCAAAAGATTCCGGCGGAATTTAAAGGCATGGATATCGGAGACGTGAATGGCGACGGGTTGAACGAGGTTGTAATCATTGATAGCCGTAACGTCATGATATATCAGAAAAAAGACAAAGACCTTTTCCTGATGCAGAAAATACCTGGAAAATCTGGTGACAATTATCTCTCCGTTGATGTGGCAGACATTAACAATAATGGACTGAAACAGATCATCGTGACCAGCCTTCCGGCAAACTCAGTCGAATCTTTTGTCCTTGAATTCAAAAATGGTAGTTTTGTTCCTATCGCAACAAAGCTACCCTGGTTTTTAAGGGTCATTGAAACATCATCGGGTCCCCTTTTGCTGGGGCAACGTCGGGGATTTGACAAACCCTTCGATACACCTGTTTATCAAATTGTCTGGGAAGATGGGCATTACAGAGAAGGAAAGAAAATGAAGATTCCCGTAGGACTTTCTGTCTATGGTCTTGCCATGGACAGTCTTACTGTGGGCGGCCCGGTTAGCGGAAGTGAAAAGATCATCGCCATTGATGAGGATGATTACCTGAATATATACGCACAAACTGACAAGCCTCTTGTAAAGCTCCAGACTTTCGGGGGCAGTAATGAACGCCTCTGGCGGAGCGATGAAACATACGGCGGAAGCAACAACAGCATCGAAACGTCGGCGCTCTATGGACAGTCTGCAATCAATCAAGACCGCCCGGACAAGAATACCTATATTAATCCCCGGATTCTAACATATGACGTTAATCGCGATGGGAAAAAAGGGATCATCATTGTAAAAAATTTATCCGCTGCAGAAAGGCTTTTTAGAAATGTGAAAGCTTATTCATCCAGTGAGTTGTACGACTTTGAATGGGATGGCCTTGGACTGCTGGAAAACTGGAAGACCAAAAAAATCAACGGATATGTAGCCGATTATCAATTTAAAGACATTGACAACGACGGCCAGAAGGAAATTGTTCTGGCCGTCGTTCTTGCATCAGGACAATTCGTAACAAATTCGAGTGTCATTGTCGTTTACAAAATGAATCCTCAACAGGGGGGTTGACATTCATTTAATTTTGTTATACCAACGCACACCACGTCACAATACTGGCGGTGTAGCTCAGACGGTTAGAGCATACGGCTCATATCCGTAGTGTCCGGGGTTCAATTCCCTGCACCGCCACCATTTAAGCTTTGTAAAAAGCCTGGTTATAAAGCCAGGCTTTTTATGTATTCTGAGGTTATTATGGAGGGTCACTTCATTCCAAGGCCTTGGGCCAGAAATCCCCATATCCAGACCGTTTTAGGAAGCACGAAGTTGCGATTAACCGGCATTAATCAGTTGATTGACACGTCAAAAGAAATGGTCATAAACGGGGCATCCGGCACGCGTCTCCTCGGTTATTATTCTAAGCAAACCGTCATGCAAGGCAGGGGATTGGTCACATTGATACATGGCTGGGAAGGAAGCTCCGATTCAACATACATTCTATCAACAAGTAGATATCTTTATGAAAAAGGTTACGACATATTTCGTCTTAATCTTCGCGATCACGGAAACAGTCATTATCTTAACGAAGGTCTTTTTCACGGCGCCCTGACAGAAGAAACCTTTCAAGCGGTGCACAGCATCGCGAGCCTGTCACATGGAGCGCCATATTATATCATCGGTTTTTCTCTGGGTGGAAATTTTGCGCTGCGAATTGCCTTAGAACACTCCAGATCAGAAATTCCACGACTCAGACATGTTTTCTGCATCAGCCCTGCCCTTGATCCCTACAAGGCAACGTTATCGATCGACACGAGTCTTCCCATCTACCGTCATTACTTTCTGAATAAATGGAAAAGGTCTCTTAAAAAAAAGCAGTATCTCTTTCCTGATAGATATGATTTTCAAGATATTTTAAAAGAAAAGACCTGCATAGCCCTTACGGAAGCCATGATGCCGTATTACCCGGATTTCAATGACTATCGTGAGTATTTCAACCGTTATACCCTGCTGGGTGATTCATTTGCCAACCTTGCTGTACCCGTCACCGTCATTGCTTCAAAAGACGATCCGATTGTGCCTGTCTCTGATTATTATGAACTTAAAAAAAACCGATACTTTCAACTTCTCATGCAGAACCACGGAGGCCATTGCGGATTTTTAAATTTTTTACCCTTTGAATGCTGGTATGAAAGAAAGATTGGCCATATCCTCATGCAGGAGAAATCATTGAATGATTCTGCAGGATCATAAAAATCTTCTAAACAGAATTGATTTGATACCGATTATTGTGGAGAAGCTCGGTACTCTTCCCATAGATTATTCTGAAAAAATGACTTTAGTGAGAAAAAATCAAAAATCAAAAATATCAGGCGCTGCTGCCGGAGTTCTGCTTCTCTTGCACATGAAAAATAGTCCGGCCATAAGTAACGAACAAAACGAGGAATTTACATTACTCCTTATAAAACGCTCATCTAAAGTTTCTCAACCGGGTGATCTCAGCTGTCCCGGCGGTATGCTGAACCGCATGATTGATCCTCTGCTCCGGCCGATCATTACGGGAAGGATATTTCCCGTATTGAAGGGCAGATCACGAGATTTCGCTCAACGGAGAGATCTCGATACGTTCAGACTGTTGACGCTCTTTCTCACCAACGCCATAAGAGAAACCTGGGAGGAAATGAACCTCTGCCCATGTAAAATTCAGTGCCTCGGACCTCTTCCCACATATACGCTTCACCTCTTTAAAAGAACAATTTTCCCTCTTGTCGGTTTTGTAGATGAGGAATGGACATTTCGTCCGAATACTGAAGTGGAAAGGCTTGTAGAAATTCCTCTCAACACTTTTTTTCAAGAAGATAATTACGGATGTTATGAGATAGAACTTTCAGACTCCCTCTCTCGTGACTCAAAGACTTTCCAAAAATTTCCCTGTTTGATTTACCGTGATAATCATGGCCGTGAAGATATTCTATGGGGAGCAACATTTTATATTATCATGAACTTTCTAAAGATTGTTTTTGATTTCAAAATCCCCGAACTGCATGCAAAAAGAGTGGTGAAAAAACCCCTTTATCCCGATTATATGACAGGTCGGCATACATAAATAACAACATGAAAAATTCTTTTATTGACAAGATATTCTCATGTATATACTTTTATTAACACAAAAGCATCGTCATCGGGCAAGAGATCTTCAATTGAAGATTTTTTTGAAGTGCGTGTCCGGAGTATGCGTGTTTTTCGATTATTTAGAAGCATTTTATCTTTAAAAAAATACAATATGCGAGGCATGATATTGAACCCATGATTACGAAAAGAGCAATGGACATCCCTCCCTTTATTGTCATGGACGTTCTTGAAAAAGCCCAGGAGATGCAGAAGAATGGTGAAGACATTGTTCATCTGGAAATCGGAGAACCGGATTTTGATACACCGGACTGTATAAAGGAGGCTTGCGAAAGGGCGATCAGAGACGGGAAGACCCATTACACACACAGTCTCGGCCTTATCGAACTGAGAGAAGCCATCTGTGATCACTATTACAATAAATATCATGTTACCCTTTCTCCCGAACAGATTATTGTAACATCCGGCACCTCTCCCGCCATGCTGATCCTTTTTTCTACAATCCTTAACAAAGGCGATGAGATTATCATTTCTGATCCCCACTACGCCTGCTATCCGAATTTCATCAAATTTTTTGACGGCTCACCCATTTCAGTGAACGTTTACGAAGAGGACGGGTTCCAGTATACACCTGATGCAATCATGGAAAGGGTTACGCCCCGTACAAAAGCCATTATGATCAATTCCCCGTCGAATCCGACGGGGAATCTCCTCAGCGCTGAAAGGATGTCAAAAATTGCATCGTTCGGTATACCGATTATATCAGATGAAATCTACCATGGTCTGGTATATGAAGATGTGGAACACAGCATTCTCGAGTTC
>JAPLJQ010000145.1 GCA_026388495.1 Deltaproteobacteria bacterium
TATCAAGAAACACTTTTTTTGCGGACTCGTTCTTGAGCAGGTGAAATGTGTATATGACTTAGCTAATCATTATCAGAAAGGATAGCCGGATATGGATATCAATGATCTGAGCGTGTTTCCATTCAAGGGATTTCTCTCCGTTGAAGAAGCGTACCGCCTCTATGAACTTGCCGATATAGCGACCAAATTGGGCCCCTGCCTGGAAATTGGCAGTTATTGCGGAAAATCTTCAGCATATATTGGAATGGGTTGCAGAGCGAACGGCAAGATTCTCTTTTCCATCGATCATCACCGGGGTTCTGAAGAACAGCAGCCGGGTCAGGACTATTTTGACCCCGAACTCATCGATCAGGAGACAGGACAAATTGATACATTTAAAATATTTAGAAAAGTCGTCACAGATCTTTCTCTGGAAGACACGGTAGTGCCTATTATCGCAAAATCGGAAGTGGTTGCCAGATCATGGGCGACACCGTTAGGTATGGTCTTTATTGATGGAGATCATTCTTTTAAAGCGGTATTCAAGGATTACAACTGCTGGGTTCCCCACCTTCTCCCAGGTGGATATCTTGTCATGCACGACATCTTTTCCGATCCCGCTGAAGGGGGACAGGCGCCGTACTGTATTTATAACATGGCTCTGTCTTCCGGATTGTTTACCGAGCTTCCCATGATAAAGACAATGGGGATACTGAAACGAACACCCTGCAATCAGATAACAGAACGGGCACGATAAAAATGGCGGGAACTTAATTAATCGATTCCGCTGTGCCTCGTCCAGTACCAGACGATCCGTCCCACCTCATGACGTGATTTGAGATACCCCGAATAGATGAAGTGTTTTATTGTCTTGTCTATCAAAACTCTGTCCATCCCTGTTTTTTCAGCAATTCTGCCGCAAATCAATTCAACCGCTTTGCCGGATGAAATATCCGAAAAAACAGCAGGAACCGTTCCGCAGGATTCTATGAGATCTTCCGAAAGGATTTTGTAAACGAGACGGGCTTTGAAATATCCCTCTACCCTGAGATTTTCTTCCGCTGAATTTGTGCCGTTCTTATACCCATTAAGCATTTGTTCAAAAAAAGCATGGATTTCCTCATCGTACTCGGCAACAAACCGGTTGATCTTTTCGGCGGTAAGGGAAGACGTTCTCACAATGGCGCTGTTTGCGTCGTAACGACTCCAGTCATCGGTTAATATTTCGAGATCGTACTTTTCTATATCCTCTCTTACAGTTGTACCAGGAAAAGGAGTCAGAATATGATATCCGTATAAAATTCCTAAACTGCGGGCAAACTCCCTCGTCTCCAGGAGTGTTTCCTCTGATTCTCCCGGAAGGCCTACCATGAAGGATGCATGGGCAATAATCCCAACTTCCTTACAGATTTTAACGGCGCTACGGATCTGCTCGGCCGTAATTCCCTTCCGGATGCGTTCCAGAATTTCCGCGTTGCCCGTTTCGACACCGAAACTGATGCTGTCGCATCCCGCATCCCGCATCATCTCAAGTGTCTTTTTGTCGACCGTATTTACCCTTGAGAAGGCGCTCCACGTAAATTTAAGGCCTCTCTTATAAATCTCCCCGCATATCGCACGAACGCTTTCTATGTCCGATGTGAAAAGGTCATCCGCAACATTGATTCTGTTCCAGCCGTACGACAGAATTTGTTCCATCTCATCGACCACAAGTGACGCTTTCCTTCGGCGAACTTTTTCCCCCACCATGCGTCTTCCCAGACAGAAGATACATAAATAGGGACATCCGCGGCTGGTAATGATGCTGATGGGGTAGCCAAGCGCCTGATACCGGGAATGAGATATGAGATGCCGTGCAGGAAGGGAAAGAGAGTCTATATTATCGATAAATTCCCTCATGCCGGTGCTCATGAATTGCCCGTTTTGGCGAAAGGCAATCCCTCGGATATAAGGCCATTGTTTGCGTTTCATGCTGCAGGACATGAGTTCCATGATCGTTTCTTCCCCTTCACCCATAACGATCAGATCTATTTCCGGATAACGTTGCAGCGTATTTAAGGTATCAAATGTCACATGAGGTCCCCCCATGACGGTTATGATGGACGGGTCATAATCCTTCACCGTTTTTATGATCCGTACTGCAACGGGAAAATTCATCGTCACTGAAGTCACTCCCACAAGATCAGGTTTAAAATCAGTAAGTTCGGCAATAAGCTTTTCATGGGTGTAGCGGGAATTGATGTAGTCGATGATTGTCACGTCTGCTCCGGAAGCCTCAAAGGCGGCAGCCACATAGGTGACGCCGAGAGGGGGAGCGGGACATTCTTCCAGTGGATATGGCGGCGCGACAATTGCGACCTTCATGTAATCTCCTCTCCTGGGTAACAGTATGGACCGTATCCATCCTAACATCTTATTATCCTTGAGGATCTCCCGGTCTATTACATCAAACTGAGAAGCCAATTTTTCCGGATCGGCAAACCATTCGGCGCGTGTCCCTATATGTCTTTCATGGTCAAGCTTTCTGACAACATCTGCCGGGTTTCCCGCCGCTACAACGTTTGGGGGAATATCCCTGATCACGACGGACCCTGCTCCGATAATGCTGTTATCGCCTATCGTAACACCCTTACATACAATGGCGCTATCACCTATCCAGACATTATCTCCAACTCGCACGGCAGCCTTCCTTCCA
>JAPLJQ010000191.1 GCA_026388495.1 Deltaproteobacteria bacterium
GTAGGAGCATCCAAGGGAGGAATTAATATTAAGGTCATGGCAAAAGACGAGGCCGGAAATGAGACGTCCGTCAATCTCCCCTATCTGATCATGGCAAAAAAGTTCCGCAGCGACAAGATGATGCTGTCGGAGAGTTTTTTGCAGCAAAAAATGCCGGAATTTCAATCCCTCGTTCCTTCTCTCCGGGGAAAGTCGCCGGTGGAAACATTCATGTATGTGAATGGATTGTTGCGGGAAGACAACTTTAAAACCATCCAGGAAATTTGCGGGAAGACCTCACCAAGGCAACTCTGGCAGGACAGCTTTCTGCGGATGAAAAACGCCGCACCCATGGCCCAATACGGCGATAAACGATCTTACATGTATGAGGGCAAGGTTGTGGGTGAAAGCACCCACCTGGGAGTCGATCTTGCCTCAACCGCTCATTCCCCCATTGAGGCGGCAAACAGCGGCGTTGTCGTTTACACCGGCAATCTCGGCATTTACGGCAACGTGGTGATCATCGACCACGGCCTGGGGTTGTTCAGTCTTTATGCCCACATGGACGCAATTCAGGCCAAAAACGGCCAGGAAGTGAAGAAGGGTGAAGCCATAGGACAATCAGGAACATCCGGGCTTGCGGGTGGGGATCATCTCCATTTCAGCATTATTGTCGGAGGACAATTTGTCAATCCCCAGGAATGGTGGGATCCCCACTGGATTGCCGACAATGTAACCAAGAAAATGGACGTTTCTTTTTAACTTTTTGTAATATCTCTGTGGTTTATTGTAACCACGTAATTTTTATCCGATAAATAGGATCCCAGATGGTTGGCCAGCACAACCGATCTGTGTCTGCCACCCGTACACCCCAGAGCGATATTCAGCCTGGACTTCCCTTCCTTCTCATATAGGGGGATGAGAAAGGCCATCAATTCGTAAAGTTTCTGGATAAATATCCGGCTTTCGTCGGATCCCAGGACATAGTCCCTGACACGGGGATGATGTCCGTCGTAGGGTTTTAATTCATCAATATAATAAGGATTTGGGAGAAACCGAACGTCCAGCACAATGTCTGCATCGGCAGGCACCCCATAACGGTATCCGAAAGATGTCACATGAATGACCAGCCTTTGGCCCGCCGACACGGGAAGAAAATGCCTCTGTACGGTGTCTTTTAACTGATGCACATTACACGATGACGTATCAATGACTTTATCCGCCATTTGTTTAAGTGGAGAAAGCTTTTCTCTCTCAAGATTTATCCCGCCCATGACAGACCCTTTTACCGACATGGGATGGACCCTTCTCGTTTCGCTGAAACGATGCAAGAGGGCATCATCACCCGCATCGAGGAAGAGAATCTCAATCCTGTACCCCCTGTCTTTCAGACGGGCAAATATTTTGGTATATTTATCGATGAAGCTTTTTTCCCTCAAATCCATAACCATAGCAAATTCCGTAATATTCTTTGATGTTTCAGATTGAATTTTCAGAAACTTAGGTAAAAGAACCACCGGCATATTATCAACGCAGTAAAAACTGATATCCTCCAGGGCTCTGAGGGCTGTACTTTTACCTGAACCTGATAGCCCGGTAATGATGACCACGCGGGGCGCTTTCATAAAACACGACCTCCTCTTGAAAAGTTTCTTGTCACACCGTCGATACGTCTAACTGTTCCTTCATCATCATAGCCCGCAGTAACATGCATGCATGGCAGTTTCACACCCATAATATTACAGACAGAACCGCACAAATCCGTTCTCTCTGTATTCCGTTTAGCATCCCGCTTCTCCATCCTGATAGCGATATTCACAGCCGTCTCTTCACAGATGAACGCTTCATCAAAAAGCGTTCCTGCATGGATGATCCCCACATTCTTTATCGCCAGATAATTTTTCACCCTTTCATGACTGCGCCCGTATAAGACATTTTCCTTCCTTTTCTTGATTTCGATGACATCATCCGCAATCCAATAATGTCCGTTCTTTGCCAGCCTGATGGCACATGTTGTTTTTCCCGTCCCGCTTTCCCCGGTTATCATCACACCGACGCCATTGACATTCACAAGGGCTCCGTGCATCGTTACGATCCGATCGATCTTTTTCCGCAGGATTTGCAATAGGCGACTTTCAAGAAGGAACTCGTCATACATCGAGATTAAGACAGAAACAGCATGATCTTCTGAAAAACGAATCATATAGTCGGGCAGGAAACGAATCCGGGAAAGCATGATGCATGGAATTCCTGCCGAAATGATGGATCTGAATATTTTATCGCGCTTTGAAGAGGGTAGATCAGCCATTGTGGCAAGACAGGTCGCAGAAAGGATCAGGATGGATTGTGGATTCAGGCTGTGCCGGAAGGCCGCATTTCCGTTGAAACGCTGAACCCCGACAGAACCGATTGTATTTTTGAAACCGGATGGACCGGCAGTCTTTATGATACCCAACCGTATCCGAGTATCCTCCAGTAATCCTTCAACTGTCAAACGGTTCATCGTGATAGGACACCCCTGAATCACCGGCGGCTAACATGCATCATCTCTTTCGGCAATGATCCGGCACAAATCATCCGTCGTTTTCGCCTCCATGAGATTTACCCGGAACGTACTATCCTTGAGCATCCGGGATATTTTCGCCAGAACCTTCAGGTGCTGTCCCGTTGTATTTTCCGGGGCCATAAGGAGGAAAAAAAGATGAACCGGTTTACCATCCATGGCATCAAAATCAACGCCCGCCTTACTTCTGCCGAAAGATACGATCAGATGATTAAGATCACCGTGTTTACCATGTGGGATGGCAATGCCATCCCCGATTCCTGTGCTTCCGAGTTTCTCTCTGTCGAGAAGGACATTCACCGCAGAATCATGATTAAATTTTTCATGAACTTTCAGAAATATAGCTGACAATTCGGCAAGGGCGTCCCGTTTATTTTTCGCTTTCAGGTCTTCTATGATAAAATCTTTCCTGAATATATCCGTAATTTTCATGAACATTCCCTTACAGTTCAGCTGTTGGTTTCGAGGAGAACATATTTCCCGTCGTCTCGAATATAAACGACACTGACATTTTCAGTTGAGGAATCCCGATATATGACAAACAGATTATTCGATGATTCGATCTCCATAATCGCTTCATCCAGAGACATGGGTTTCAAGACTATTTTTTTTGTCTCCACAACTCTCGTATCGGGAGTTTCGTACATATCGTCGGACATCTGCTCCATGTCATCTACGTTTCCTCCACGGGTCGCATTCGTTTTCTGGCTCCTGATCTTTTCCTTCTTCTTCTTGAGTTGACGTTCAATTTTTTCTATCGCATTATCGATGGCAAGGTGCATATCTTTGGCTTCTTCTTTTGCGTTAATGTTTAATCCGTTCGCCATCAAATTGACTTCTGCCACATTCCTGAATTTTTCAACGGAGAGGACAACGTGCGCTTCAACTGGATTGTCAATATATTTCTTAAGTTTCATTAGTTTATCATCGATATATTCCCTGTGCCAGCTTTCGCCCTCCTTATTCCTGAAGGTTACAGAAATCCTCATAACTACCTCCTCATACGTTTCATGTTATTGCGTTTTCATCCCGTTCACTTTTTCAGTCATCTTTTACAAGAACGCTGCTTTCAAAAAAACATACCTTAAAGACAGTGGCAAGGAAAGCCTAAAAATACTTCTTCCTTTTCGACGACGGCAGAATACCCATCATTTCTCTGTATTTTGCAACGGTTCTTCTTGCAATGGATATCCCGGCTTTTTCTAAACTGCTGACAATATCACTGTCGCTGTAAGGTTTCTTGGGATCTTCCACCCCAATGATCTTTTTAATTTCTTCCCTGACGCTTTTCGATGCAAGGGTATCCCCGTTTGTTTTATGGATCCCGCTGCTGAAAAAATATTTCAGCTCGAATATGCCTCTCGGCGTATGCATGTACTTATTGGTAACGACCCGACTGATCGTGGACTCATGCATTTCCACATCATCGGCTACGTCTCTGAGGACAAGGGGTTTTAAAAACTGGATCCCTTCATCAAAAAAATCTTTCTGGAACTTCAGAATACTGTCAGCAACTTTGTATACCGTTCGGTGTCTCTGCTGAATGCTTTTGATAAGCCATGCGGCGGATTGCATCCGTTCCTTGACGTACTTCTTTCCGGTATCCGTGTTTAAATTTGGTTTTTGCCCGCTCATGATATCCCTGTAGAAATTGCTTATTCTCAATCTCGGCAGTCCATCGTCATTCAGAAGAATCTTGTACTCGCCACCGGTCTTGAAAACAAACACATCCGGTACAATGGTTGAGATCGTCTCCTCCTGATACCTGCTGCCCGGCTTTGGATCCATGTTGCTGATCAACACAACGGCCTGCAGGACATCTTCCAGCGGAGTCTTTAACTTTCTGGCTATATTTGCATAATTCTTGATTTCGAGATCCTTCATATGCACGGCAATGATCGCTTCGATAAGCGGACACGTGATACCGAAAATCCGGGCTTGGATCAGGAGACATTCCTTAATGTCTCTTGCGGCGATGCCGGGAGGATCAAAATCCTGAATCCTTCTTAACACGCCGTCAACAAAAAGCACGTCCACCTCTGCCTGAAGGGCAATTTCCTCTGTCGTTGCAATCAGGTATCCGTTGTAATCAAGGTTTCCGATGATCTGTTCACCAATCTTCGTTTCATTTTCGGTGAACCGCGCAAGTTTTAATTGCCACATTAAATGATCCGTGAGGGACGGCTTTACCGTCAACAAGTTATCCCAGGAAAAAGCTTCATCCCTTTCACGATCGTATTTCACCCCTACAGGGCCGTAGTCTTCAAGATAATTATTCCAGTCGAAATCCTCCTTCCCGTCGCCCTCCCCCGTAATTTCCTCGGTACGTTCGACCACCTTGATTTCTTCTCTGCCGGCAACGTCAAGATTTTCAACTTCATTATCTATCTTGTCTTCCGAATTATCTTCAGACGTTACTTCCTCAAGCAACGGATTTTCTTCTATCTCCTGCTGAATCATATCAACCAGCTCCAGCCTTGAGAGCTGCAGGAGTTTGATCGCCTGCTGAAGTTGGGGCGTCATGATCAATTGCTGGGTCAGCTTGAGATTCTGTTTTAACTCAAATGCCATGTGGTTACTGCCTGATGAAAACCATCCGTTCGCTTCATTCAGAGAACAAAATCTTCTCCAAAGTAAATTTTTCGTGCAATTTCACATTGGGCTATTGCGTCGGGCGTCCCTTCTGCCAATACGGTTCCTTCATTTATGATATAGGCTCTGTCGCATACGGAAAGCGTTTCTCTGACGTTGTGATCGGATATGACAACCCCGATGCCCTTTGTTTTAAGCTTGTAAATTATGTTCTGAATATCGATCACGGCGAGAGGATCAATGCCGGCAAAGGGTTCATCAAGGAGGATGTACTTGGGAGATGTGACAAGCGCACGGGTAATCTCAACCCTCCTTCTTTCCCCTCCCGATAAAGAATATGCCTGAGCCTTTGCAAGGTGAAAGAGATCCAGTTCTCCGAGGAGTTCGTCCAGTCTTTCTTTTCTTTTTTTTGCATTTGTATTGAGGGTTTCGAGAATGGCCATTATGTTTTCTTCAACCGTCAACTTTCTGAATATCGAGGGTTCCTGAGGCAGGTAATTTATCCCTTTTCTGGCTCTGATATACATGGGACACCGGCTGACGTCTTCTCCGTTTAAATAGATATTACCACCGTCAGGCCATATTAATCCGACGATGATATAAAACGTCGTGGTTTTACCCGCTCCATTTGGCCCCAGAAGACCTACGACCTCACCGGGATTGATCTCCAGATCAACCTCACTCACAACCCTACGGCTTCCGTAAATCTTTACCAACCCCTTTGCTTCCAACTTTTCCATTAATTCAAATCATTCGCCGATCAGGGACTACCGGTCTTTTTCGTTTTTTGATCGTCCGGATAGATGATCGCTTTTACCCTCTTGTTATTGTCGCTTTCCACAACCCCCCGATCCTCATCAAGAAACACGATAATCTTGTCTCCCCGGATGACGTTGCGTCCTTCGCGCATGACGGCATTGCCCGTCACGATGATCCTCTGCGTATCCGGGAAAAACACAGCGTCATCACCCGTCACGATCCTCTGTTTCTGAATAACGGTCACGCGCCCTTTTGCCTCGATCTTTTCCAGTTCTCCCATATCGTCGGGATTATCCTGAATCGCCTTTTTGTTCTCGCTTACATCCTTCCGATAATAGAGCAAAAGACGATCTGATTTGATAATTCTATCGGCCTGGGCGGCAACGGCATTTCCTGAAAATATGACCAGCTTCTTATCGTTATATGCGTCCAAACGGTCTGAAGTGATCTCTATGGGTTCTTTCTTTTCCACCTTGTGTTTCTTGGGGGGTGCAGATTCTCCTGTATTTATATTCCACAGTGGAATCATGATCAGCACAAAGAGAACGCATACCATTTTATTCATAAAAGAAACCCTGTTCCCGGCCACTCTAATTGACTCTGGCTTTTACGTGCGATAACAGAGATACATCCTTATCTGTAAGGGATAAAGTCATACCCGTTCCCCGAACCTGCATTCGGGAATTTTCCAGTTTGACGGGAGACTCCGTATAAAAACGCTTTTCGGAATCCGAATATTTCAAAATGTCCGTGACCAGATGATCCCCTTTATCGGATACAATGTTGACGTCTCCCGATATTTCCATATTCTTCGTTTCTGTGTTCATCCTGCCCTGATGCCCTGTCATCACATAGGTCTTCCCGTCCTTCATGATGACTTTTATAATCACCTTTTCAAAGACGGCAAGATTTTCACTTCTCGTATACGTTGCAAGATCCGATTTGATTTCCCACTTTATACCCGAGTCGCCAACATCCGTATAAAAAACATCCCTGACCTTAAGATCCGCGTTGTCTGATAATATTTTTATCTGTTTGTTATCAGATGTCTTTTCTCCCCGAAGGATAAAAAATCCAACGGTTGCCAGAATCACAAGACCCACAGCGACAACAGCAAGGGCCTTCATTTTTTTATGCTGAAAGATTATCATTCAGTGAATGGGACGTTCCACGTCCACAGGGCGGGCCTTCCCGGAAAGAAAAACTTTTTTATATGACACTTCATCGCCCGCTAACAACGCTCTTTCGCAAGAATCTATCCCGGTTATTATCCTTTGTAAATTTTATATCACCCGCTTCTCCATATGTAAAGGTTAAACGTGATTCCATGTTATTTCAATATGTTATGAAATTTCATATTTCTGAATCACATCCGCCCATTGATCATGACAGCGAAGGATGATTTCACATACTTCTCTGACGGCGCCGTTGCCTCCGTTTTTCACGGTAATATAATCGACAGATCTTTTAACGTCCTCTGTGGCATCTGCTACGGCCACCGAAAATCCTACCCTTTTCAGGATAGGTATATCCACAATATCATCCCCCATAAAGGCGACCTGTTCACGACCCATCAACCGCCTCATGAGGATTTCATTTAATATTTCAACTTTATTATGAATGCCTTGATGAACCTCTCCAATGCCCAAATCCCTGGCTCGATGCTCCACGACACTGGAACGTCTCCCTGTTATGAGGATGACATCAATGCCGTACCGCATGAGCATCTTAATGCCGTGACCATCTTTCACATTAAAACTTTTCGTCTCCCGCCCTGCGTCGTCCATCATGATCCGCCCGTCCGTCATAACCCCATCGACATCCAGAATCAACAGGCGGATTTTTCTGGCTTTATGGATCAACTGTTCATTTAAGACATCATAATCCTGATGTAACCCGGTCGTTTTCGTCATACCTGAGCATTTTCCTCCTTTTATTCAGCAATTTTTTACCGCAAACGCACCCCGCACGCCCCCAGTGGCGGGTGATGAAATGCACTATCCATGAACACCTTTCTTGCCGGGACGCACTTCCCTGTGACCGGCACTTTTCACCACCGTGTCGATTTCCACAAGGGTGCGTAAAAGGTCGGGAAGCGAATCAAGAAACAGAGAATTCGGGCCGTCACATCCGGCCCTTTCAGGATCAGGATGGACTTCCAAAAACAGACCGTCAATTCCCACAGCTACTGCCGCCCGTGATAGAACGGCAGCCATTTCCCGCTCACCGGCTGATGCGGCGCCCATTCCGCCTGGCAGTTGAACGCTGTGGGTGGCATCGAAAACAACTGGAAAACCCATGCTTCTCAGGATAGGGAGGGAACGAAAATCTGCGACAAGGTTATTATATCCGAAAGTCGTCCCCCTTTCGGTGATTATGACCTTTTCATTGCCTGCGGATAATGCCTTTGTCAGAATATTATTTACATCCCACGGAGCAAGAAATTGACCTTTTTTTATATTGATGATTTTTGCATGTCTTGCCACTTCGACAACAAAATCCGTTTGCCGGCAGAGAAGAGCGGGCACTTGAACCACATCCAGAATCTCGGACGCGGGTTTTATCTCTTCAAATCGATGAACGTCGGAAAGTACGAAAACATCAAGATCTCCTCTGATTTTTTTCAGAATACGAAGACCCTCCGTAATACCCGGACCCCTGAAACTATGCAGGGACGTCCGGTTTGCCTTATCGTAAGATGCCTTGAATATAAACGGTATATTGAGCGATGCCGTTAGTTTCTTTAAATATTCCGCAATATCCCTCGTTTTTTCTTCATCTTCGATGACACAGGGGCCGGCAATGAGAACGAATGGCGCCCCTCCACCCATGACAAACTTGTTAAGAACAATTTCCTTCATGATCTCTTCCGTCTCTTCAGTCAACATATCCCCAAAAAAACAGGGTATGTTTCATAAGGCATTATTCAGGATTTTGTTGCTGAAGTATCCTGATTTTCATCTGAGGAATTTTTTTTGCCGCCTTTGACAGATCGGGATTCAGCCCATAGGCTCTCGTATAAGCCTTCATGGCTTCCTGATACATGCCCTTTTTTTCGTAAGCCTCACCTAAATTCAGATAAACATGGTCATCTTCCGCATCATACTTTAACGATATTTTGTAATACTCTATTTCCTTATCGACGTCATTTTTCAGGCCATAAACATAACCGAGACTCGAATAGCCTGCTGCTTTCCTGGGTTGCAGCGCGACCATGCCCTTATAGGCCCTGATTGCTTTTTCGTAATGTTTCCCACTGATATAATAATCAGCCAGTATATTCAAGACCTCCACTGTCGGACGCTTGGCGGCATATCTTTCATATTCATCAATGGAATCCCTTGCCTTTCCCATTCTATCATACGTATAGGCAAGATTATAATGGATCTGATGATCTTTGATCCCATATCGGGTCGCTTTTTCGTAATGATCTGCAGACACCTTATACTTCTTCATTTCTCCGTAAGCAAAGCCGAGATTTGCATGGACAGAGGCATTTTTAGGAGCATCCTTTAGAATCTTTTCATACAACCTGATGGCTTTGTCGTATTGCTTATTCTTATACTCAATGTCCGCCAGTCTCAGGATGGCATCACGATCCCCGGGAGCGATTTTAAGAACCTTCTCATACATCTTCACCGCTTCCCCGTCGCGATTACTTTTTTAATAAGCCGCAGCAAGGTTAAAATAGACAATGGTGTTCTTCGGGTTGATGGAAATCGCTTTTTTATGATACTCAATTTCCTCATTCCATTGTCCTTTTCCGCCGTAAGCAAGGCCGATGTTGGCATAGGCTGATGCATTCCCCGGCTGCTTTTTTATGACTTCCTTATACCACTTTATAGAATCGTCATACTTTCCCGTTTTAAGTGAGACTCCCGCTAAAGCAATCAGGGCCTTCTCGTCACCGGGAACTTTCCCGAGAATGTACCTGTACTGCTCGATGGCGCCTGCGAAATTTTTCGTCTTTTCACAGGCTTCGGCAAGACTATACCGCACGATGTAATCGTCAGGCCGTATCTTCAGGGCTTCCCGGTATGTCTGAACAGCCCTTTCCGGGTTTCCCGAATAACTGTAGGCACGGGCCACGTTAAGATAAGGGGACGAATCCTGATGATTCAATTTAATCTGTTTTAATCCGACCTCAATGGCTTTATCATATTTCTTTACCTTCATATAACAGTTAAAAAGTTCCTTCAGCGCGTCAATATCTCCGGGTTTCAATTTGAGAACATCCTGATATTGAACGATGGCGTTATCAGTCATGCCGGATTGAAAGTATATCGCCGCCAGTATCTTGCGGACGCTTACGTCCTGGCTGTTCATGGCGATGGCTTTTGTCAGATAGTCTATCTGCGACTGTCGGTCTTCAGAGTTTTTTGCATATCTCAGCCAGTCCTGCGGGGTGACCACGACCCGTATAGGAATAGCTGCTATAATTTCATCGCGATACTTGATGTGGATGTCACCGGCGGCGACCGTTTCGCCGACCGGACTCTTCCCCTTTGCCGTCATGACCCGGTCAACAAGATCAACGCCTCGCAAAAGCACGCGGAAGTCATTCTGGCCGCCCATGTCCTGCACGTCAACAGAAACGCCATCACCGAAAATCACATCTGTGGAAATATCTTTGATGACGAATTCATCCCGGTACGTCACATCAAATGCATCCCTTGACGTCAACCTGTAATCCTTGCCGTTTTTTTCCATGTCTATAAAATAAAATTCAGGTTTATTCCCGAACAACAGAAAGGATACCGCTCCTTTTATTCTTATAAAGACCGAGGCGCCCCCCTCCTTTTTTTGTGAAAAGAAATGATTCGTCACAATCA
>JAPLJQ010000223.1 GCA_026388495.1 Deltaproteobacteria bacterium
TTCTTCATCCACAAGGACTTTCACCTGACTGGTACTCGCGTTGTCCGAAGCCTTGGCCGTGAACTGGAGAACATCGCCCATGATGAATGTGTCAATACCTCTCATTTTACCCACGGTCTGGGCAGCTTTCACATCCACAATACCGGTCTGCCCCAACTGCATCTCTCTTAAGATCGATTGCAGGTTTTCGCGTTCAATAATGCGAATATCACCGCTACCGTTTTTATGGAGGTATGTAATGAGCTTGTTGGCAGCAATTTTCCCCGCATCCTTGTTGTTGCTGGGACTGCCAAAATCGAAAACGGCGATGGACTTTTTGATCCGCTTGTTGATACTATCTTTCAGTTCCAGCATTTTCTGGAACAAGTCGGGATAACTGGGATTTAACGATTCAACTTTCTGGTACCAGATCAATGCATTCCCCCACATTTCACGCTCAAAATACTTGTCGGCCTTCTCCATCATCTTCTTGCAGAATTTATTCACGAAATCCTTGTAAACCGCATCTCCCTGCATGGATGGAATATAGGCCTTCACCAGTTCTATCTTCTTCAAGGCGGCATACAACCTGCCCTGATCGGACAACTTAATGGCTTCGTCAAAGTAGATTTTTCCGATCTTTGCTTTCAGGTCATCCAGTTTCTTTAAAAGCTCTAGATTGTCAGGTTGATACTCGAAAGCTTTATCATACATGAATATGGCTTTTTCCCAGTTTTTAGCCACTGCCGCCCTTTCTGCCCCGGCTATAAAGTAAGCGGCATTATCTTTTGACTTTGCGTCCTGATACAGTTTTTGGACATCATAATAATTCGGATTGATATCTAAAGCGGCTTTAAACGCCTGGGCCGCCATTTTCCAATCTTCCTGTTTGCCCAATGTGAGGCCCTGCTGATAAAACAACTTGGCGCCTTCCTGCTCAATCTTCGCCAGTTTCGCGCCCGTATCCTCATAATTGGGGAATTTTATATTCACTTGCTTCAATTTCGCCATGGCGGCTATCCAGTCTTCTTTCTGCATATCCGAATCCGCCTGGCTGTACAACGATTTCACCGTGTTGACGAGGGTGTTGATTTTTGCTCTGAGATTATCATGGAAAGCCTTTATATCCTTATTTTTAGGATCAAGATTGACGGCCTGTCCACTCTCTTTCGAAAGCTGCTCCAGGGCGGGGACACTCTCCGGCGCCTGCGCCAGAGCTGATTTTGCTTTTTCATAATGGAGTTTTGCCGCCTCCTCTTTGGCCTTGAGCAGGGCATCCCTGTATTCCTGATTATCCGGACTCTCCTTTACTGCCTTGTCAAACCAGCCGATGGCTTCGTCCCATCGGTTTTCTTTACTCAGATCCTGACCGGTTTTGTAGCTCTCAGAGACTGCACAACCAGCTATAAGAATCAGGACAAACAAACCGGTAAGAAACATCCGACATTTTCTCTGATTCATCACGGCCTCCCTCATATCTTATTTTAATTCAATCCTATTTTATTTTTTGTAAAGCTCATATTTCTAACCATTCAAACATCTATGCATCAGGGCACGATTTTGGCTTCAATTCTGTTTTGAGTTATTTCCAGGATCGTAACCTTTCTCCTGTCCAGGGTAATAGCCGCCACATCATCAGCAAGGCCCTGGGAATTTCCCTTGACCTCAATATCCAGGTCAACCTCTCCGTTTGCAAATGAACGCTGATGCATCTGCTTGAATCCCTTTACCTCCGCCGCCAAAAGATCCTTAAAACGGGACAGGTCCCGGTACGACTTCAGGCCGAAAACAACCAGCTTTACCGTGGCCATATTGGTCAATTCTGAAGACCATCGCTCTATAATCTGCTCTTTTATTTCTTTCGCTAAATCCCTGGCTGCATCTTCCGTCGTAACTTTTATATCACCTTTTCTTGTCTTGCTGTCCGTTGCGATGATTTCCCCCGTGTCTCCATTGACGACCTTTCCTGACACAATGACCTCGTTTGAGGACACTTCGATATCACCCATTTTAAATGACTTTGACGTTACTTCCACCTTGGATAGAATGATCACTTCCGCACCATAACGACGGGCCGCCTTGGAAAGCTCCTTGCGATCAGCGTTCTGCGACTGGAGGCGTTCAAATCCCTTCGTTTTTTTCAAGGCGCCGGCATCCACGAGTTTAAATCCCTGCGATATAAAATATTTGGCCATTGAAGCCTCTGCAACGGCATCTTTTTGGGCTTGCTCACTGAAAAGCAGCATAAGACGGGGTTTGGACTTTCTGGCCATAACGAGGGCAATCGCCTCCATGCGGTCTTTCAGCCTGCCGGTGCCGACGTCTGCTTCTATGGTCACCTTGTAGGCGTCTCCAGCCCTTTCTTCCGAGACAATGGTGTAGGTATTAATAAAACCCTTGGATTCCGAAAGGATTTGATCAATCTTGACCTGAAAATTTTCGACTTCAGAAAAACTGGTGATCATGACACCCACTTTTTCCTCAACGGCATTGCGCTGCGCGTTTTCAATCGCCTTATCTCTGGCTATGTCTACAGCGCCTTTGTTAATGGTTGCCATGCCCACAGCCCGTACTTTGTCCTGGGCATAAACGGTGAAGAAGGAAAACATAAAACTCAAACCTAACACGAAGATCACAAAAACCAGTCGTTTCATATCATTCATCCACCATTTTGTCTTATTTTGTCATTGAGTACCGACATGGACATACCACGCATCTGACCAAGGATTTTCGGATAGTGATCGGAAGTTCATCCCCCTTACCGGAAACCACCCCGTTGTCATTGGGTAACTTCAAAATTTGCCGACCTGAAAAACACAGGTGCCGGATAATAAGGGGAAACGCCATAAGATATACTTAAATTGCCATCCCGTGTCAAGATGATTTCCCGGCATCTTTTTATTAATGGATTCATGGTGAAGCTCCGGCGAAAATGGATTTCTACCAAGACGATCAATACCCCATCTTGCCAATAAAGTCGTCTAAAGCCACTTGCCAGTATCTCATGGTTTTTCCCGTTGCCGCAATGAATTTCCGGCAACTAAGAACGCCATAAGGAGGGCGGGGGGCAGGCCGCGCCAGCTTATTCGATTTGATTGGCCTTATCTGAACATCTGTCATTCCCGCATATTTCATTATCCTCAAGGTAAACTCATACCAGCTGCAGCTTCCCCTGTTTGTGACGTGAAAGACGCCGTTATGATGGCCTTCGATGAGAATTTGTACGGCGGCAGCCAGATCCCAGGTAAAGGTCGGCGCTCCGATTTGATCATCAACAACCTCAATACATTTTTCCGTTCTCCCTTTATCCACAATAGTCTTTACAAAATTTTTACCGTTCCTTCCATAAAGCCAGGCTGACCGGATAAGAATATAGTTCGTTGACAGTTCCTGCAAATACCGCTCTCCCATAAGCTTTGACTGACCATAGAGATTGACGGGATGGCAGGGATCATCCTCCACGTACGGCGTTTTTTTCTGTCCATCAAAGACATAGTCCGTACTGAAGTGAACCATTTTGACGCCCCTCTCACGACAGGCAAGCGCTATATTTTTCACACCTTCCGCATTAACGGAAAAGCACGTGCCTCTATCTGATTCACAACCGTCGACATCCGTATATGCGGCTGCATTAATGACCACATCGGGTTTCGTTTCCGAAATGACATCGCGACAGGCCGCTTCCGACGTGATATCGACATCATCAATATCTCTTCCCGTCACATTGTGACAGATCATCAACCTGACGGCAAGATCGTTGCCCAACATTCCTTTATGTCCCAGTACCAGTATGTCCATCAATATCTCACTTCCTTTAAAA
>JAPLJQ010000048.1 GCA_026388495.1 Deltaproteobacteria bacterium
CGCAGGAAGGATCGCCGACAAGGGCATATCCGTCGGCGTCAGCGATTACGCCCACGTTTCTGGGATTCGTGCAGTGATCTATCACGATCTCGTTATAGTAAAGAACGGGCCCGTGGGGGAGTTCCTCTTCCATTTCCTCCGGTGTTTTTCTCCTGTAGAGATCCTTCCACTGGTCCGATTTGCTTGCTATTTCTTTCCGTTTCATTGAATCACCATTTTCTTCCTATCCGTACCCATAGTGTCATCTTACTGATTACTACCTGCTCTGCAATTATCCGGTGGCGAATATAGAAAAATCATTTACCTATGTCAATGGTAAAAAAGGCATCTTTCCTCTTCCGTATCGTTTATCGCCACGATAAAAACCGGGTGAGAATTGTTCGAAACCGTTTTTACATGAAATAAAAAGTTGACAACGAACAACCAAACGATTATGAAAGAAGAAAGAGACCGACCGGTCTGTTTTGTCGTTCCGGGGGATCATTTCCGATAATGTCCATTAAAGAGAATATTATCCACGAGTCCCTGAGGCTGTTTTCGCTCAAGGGATTTTCCAGTACCTCCATTACAGACATATTAGAGGCCACCGGAGCGTCAAAAGGCGGATTTTACAATCACTTCAAGAGCAAGGAAGAATTGTTTTACGCCGTCCTCGAGCATGCACGGCACATTTGGCGAGAGAGGGTGTTGACCGACCTCGATCAGGTGGATCAGCCCCTTGATAAAATATCCAAACTGTTGGAAAACTATCGCGACATGTATCTCATAGATTCGGAGGATATTCCCGGAGGATGTATCTTCATTACGCTTGCCGTGGAACTGGCCGACAAGTATCCACACCTGGCCAATGAGGTGAATCAAGGATTGTCAGGATTCAAAACCATGCTGAACAATCTTTTGAATGACGCCAGGAACCAGGGCGTATTAAAAGGGAATACCTCGACCGAAGCTGTGACCGAAATGGTTTTTGCCAGCATGTTGGGAGCTTCCATGATGTACAGTGTGGACAAGTCCACTGAAAATTTGCGGCATACCATCGACGCCATTATCCAGTATCTGAATAGTTAGGACATCACTTTATACGTTCTGTGTCATGTCGCAATGGAAGGGGGATATTTTTCAGGATTTGAGGGATGCGTTCTCGATTAAAAAAAGGAGGCTTTATGATGGACTTTACATTTACGGAAGAACAGGAAATGTTCAGAAAGGCGGCCAGAGAGTTTGCCGAGGTGCAGCTATTCCCCCGGGTGGCTGAGATGGAGGCCACCGGCAAAGTTTGTGACGCCGTTGTCAGAGCCTTGGCGGAGGCCGAGATGATGGCATTGACCATTCCGGAAGAATATGGCGGCTTGGGATTGGGCTATACGGCGCGAATGATCGCCCTTGAGGAAATCGGCCGCATTTCAGTGGCCACAGCCATGATGCTTCAGGTATTCGCTCTGGGAATCGAATCAATCGTGAAATTCGGAAACGAAAAGCAGAAACGCAAATACCTTCCCGGCCTGGCAAAAGGGGAGCGCCTGGCCACCACAGCCGTTACCGAGCCCGCCGGAGGGTCCGATCCCGCCTCAGCAAGGACGACCTATCGAAAAGATGGCGAGCACTATATCATCAATGGACGAAAATGCTTTATCACCAATTCTCATATCGCCGATACCATCACGATTCTGGCCAAGGATGATACTGATCCCAAAGCGTTTTCCACCTTTATCATCGAAAAAGACATGCCGGGCTTCAAGGCGACCCACGAAGAGAACAAGGTTGGCATGCGGGGATGCAATACGGGTGAACTTTCTTTTGAGGATCTTCGGGTATCCAGTGATCAGCTCCTTGGAGAGGAAGGCAAAGGGATGCGAATAGCCATGTCGGCAATCGGAGATGTCGGCCGGGGAGGCATGGTGGGCTGCGCCCTGGGAGTGCAGACCGCATGTCTGGAAGCTTCGGTGAAATTTGCAAACGAACGCATCCTGTACGGAAAACCGATCAGCCAGTTGCCAACCATCCAGAGCAAGCTGGCCGAGATGAAAGTGGATCTTGAGGCCGGACGTCTTCTTGCCTATCGGGCAGCGTCCCTTCAGGATAAGGGCCAGCGCTCCGGCAACGAATTTGCTGTGGCAAAATACTTTACCACGGAAGCCGCGCAAAGAGCTGCCAAGATGGCTGTGGATATCCACGGCGGATATGGTTGTATGGTGGAATATCCGGTAACCCGGTACCTGAGAGATTCTTTCGTTCTGGGGCCGTCGGCGGGCACTTCGGACATCATGAAGGTAGTCATCGCCCGCTGGGTGCTTTCATAGAATTTCGGGGACAAACACATCATGTATCGCATCATCATATGCGTCAAGGCCGTACCGGATCCCAAACTGGCCGATCATATCCGGATCGATCCGGTTTCAAAAACCCTGAACCGCTCCGAGGCGCCTCTGGTATTAAATCCCCTGGATAAGCACGCCGTGGAAGCGGCGCTTCAGATCAAGGAAACAGCCGGCGCTTCTTTGATCGTGATCAGCATGGGACCTCCGGAGGCCGGGAATATCGTCAGAGAATGCCTGGCCCTCGGCGCAGATGAGGGCATATTGCTTTCAGACAGGGCTTTTGCAGGCGCGGATACCTATGCGACGGCATTTACCCTGGCCAGAGGTATTGAGAAGATCGGCCGGTTTGATCTGATCTTTTGCGGGATGGCCAGCAGCGACGGCGGCACCGAATGGGTTGGCCCCCAGATCGCAACCTTTCTGGGGGTGCCGGTGGTGACCATGGTTTCCGAACTCACCGAAACAGAACAGGAAACCTGGAAGGTCAAAGCCTGCATTGAAAACGGATACCGCCTGATGCAGGTGAAGCTTCCCGCCCTTTTTACAGTGACCCGGAAGCTTAATTCTCCCCGGTCTCTTTCGTTTTCCGGAATCGTCAAGGCCAGAAAAAAACAGATCATTTGCTGGTCCGCAGAAGATCTTGGCGTTGCTGGAAATATGCTGGGCCTTTCTGGTTCTCCCACCGGCGTTTCGGCCATGACCACCCGATCCAGCCGGCGGCAGGTGGAAATCATCAACGGAACCAGTGAAGAAAAGGCGGAAAAACTGGTGCAGAAGTTGGCCGACGCCGGTCTTGTCTGACGGATTTTAGGAACAGAACACGGCAAAACCGGAAGATAGTCGGGGTTTTCATTCCCGCCAGCGGCCGGAAGTGTCGGATATTTTGCCGGAGAAAGGATCAGAAAGTGGCAATGGAAAACACCTGCGGCCCCATATGGGTTTTTGCCGAGCAGGCGGAAGGCCGGATTCAGGACGTCTCCCTGCAACTCGTCGGCAAGGCCCGCGAGCTTGCCGGTGCGCTGAATGTGGCCGTTGAGGTCATCCTCTTGGGCGATGGGATGAACGATCAGATTAAATTTTTGTTTGCCGCAGGTGCGGACAGGGTTTATCTTGGCGATGCGCCGGTTCTGGCCTGGTATCAACCCGAGATTTACACCGGGATGATCGTTTCCCTTGCCGTGGAAATAAAACCGGAGATCATGCTGATCGGCTCTACATGCACGGGCAGGGAGCTGGCCCCGATGGTGGCGGCTCGTTTGAAAACGGGGCTGACCGCCCATTGCATCGATCTGAACATTAATGAAGACAAAATTCTCGAACAGTGGATTCCGGCCTATGGCGGGCTGATATCGATCATCTGTCCCGAAAATCGCCCCCAGATGGCCACGGCGGCAAGAGGGGTTTTCCCGATGCCCGCCATGGATGAAAGCCGTCAGGGCGAGGTGGTGCTTCTGGAGGTTCCAACCGAAATTGCGGGAAGGATTCAAACACTTGAGGTTGTCCGCCGGGAACCGGAATCCGTGCCCCTGGAATCCGCCGCCACTGTGGTTGCAGGCGGGGTCGGCGCCGGAGATGAAAAAGGGTGGCGTCAGATTGCCGATTTGGCCCGGACGCTCAATGCGGCACTGGGGTGCACACGACCGGTGGTTGACGAAGGCTGGGCCGAACACGGGATCATGATTGGGCAAAGCGGGAAAATGGTCAGCCCTGAGCTGTACATCGGAATCGGCCTGTCCGGTGAATTGCAGCATTTAATCGGCGTTGTGGGCGCCAGGGTGATGGTGGCCGTCAACAAGGACGCCAAATCGCCCGTATTTGAGCAGGTGGATTACGGTGTCGTGGAGGATTGCCGGACATTTGTCCCCCTGTTGATTGAAAAGGTTAAGGCGTACCAGAAAAGACATGCGGCGCCATATGCAGGAAGTCAGTGACACTGACATCAAACATTTCTTCTGAGTTTTTCAGGCATCCTGCAAGCATTTTCGTTCATAATCCCGGATGGCCTCGCGTAATGCCGTGACGCCTGACAGGGAACAGTCTCCATCCTTCCTGGAAACGCCCCGGAGAGCGGCGACAACA
>JAPLJQ010000460.1 GCA_026388495.1 Deltaproteobacteria bacterium
AAAAAATATCGGCGGTCGCGTCTGTCATGAAAAAATTTGAATCCGGCGATTTAACGTCTGTGGACATTAAAAAAGACATCGCCGAGCTACACGACATCTCCGTATCCTTTAATCAACTTGTTCAAAAGCTCGAACAAACCACAGGAGAGTTGGGTAAAAGAGCTCTTCAACTGTTGACGATAAAAGAACTATCTGAAATTGCCAGAAAAAGCCTTCACATGGATGATTTCCTCGAATTACTTCTGGATAAGGCCATGACCGTGACGGGGACGAAGATCGGTTCCGTTTTTATGGTGGATGAGGCAAATAAACGCTTTCGCGTTATTGCATCGAGGGGCTCGGAGAGCGATGTGAAGAAGGACCAATTTATAAACATGGATGATTCTATATCGAAATGGGTTGTCGATGAAAAAAAACCCCTTTTGATTGAAGATATTGAGAAAGATCCAAGGACGCTAAAATCCAATGATCCCAGATATGGCCCTCCTTCGTTTCTGTGTATGCCCATTTTCGCGGGAGATACAATATCTGCGGTTCTGAATCTTGCTCATAAGGAATCCGGGCAACTCTTTGATTCCTACGATGAGCAGGCATTATCCATCATGCTGGGTGAAGTCAGTTTTGCCCTTGAAAATGCCATGCTGCATTTTAAGGTAGAAGAACAGCTATTTGAAATTAAGGAACGCAACGTCACACTGGAACGGGAAATTGCGGATCGATTGGGAACAGAGGGAAAACTGGCCTCTTTGAACAGGGAACTGGAGGAAGCAAACAGACAACTGGGAATCGCTTATACCAGAATGAAAGACAGCAGAGACGAACTCAGAGAAAATCTCTTCAGGGAGGAAACGGGTTTCCTTTTAAACAGTGAAGGTCTCATCGAAGGGGTAACGGAAAGAATGCTTGAATATATAGGAACGTCAAGGGATAAACTGATCGGGATGCCCATGACTGATGTCTTGCATGAAAACTGCCGCGATGTTTTTATAAGCGAAATGAAGCAGGCGTGGATGGGTATTACTCGCCAGATAAATGTCGAACTGATATCGGAAAATGATAATCATAAATCATTTGAATTGAAATTTACGCGACTCAGTCTTGATGACAGAAGATTGCTTCTCACAATCTTGAGGTGACAGTCTGCGCATCAAAACCTTTAATGTTGTCGTTTATATGATGTATCATAAGTCCTATTGTTGAAACATGTTTCAGTTATGAAAATATTATTCGTCTGTATGGCCAATATCGTGAGAAGCTTCATGGCGGAGAGAGTTCTTAAGGGGAAATTGAAAAAAGCAAAAAGGAATGATGTGGGTGTTTTCTCCGCCGGTCTCATAGATATGGATGGTATGCCTGCTGACTCGATTGCCGCACAAATCCTTAATGATCACGGTTTTGACGGTATCGACCATCATTCGCAATTACTGACGGAAGACATGGTTTCCCAAGCGGAAATGATTATCATTATGGAAAAAATCCACAGAAAAATGATTGTCGATCAGCATCCTGAGGTGGACGGTAAAATAACCCTGTTGAAATCTTATTCCCGGGATTACAATATCCAATACGGTGACATCAGGGATCCTTATAACATGTCCATTTATCATTACAGACTCTGCTTTTCAGAGATCTGCTTATCTGTCGACGGGTTGATGAAATGTATTTAGACTATTGGGGTTTTAAAAAATATCCTTTTGAAAATGTGCCGGATCCTGAATTCATGTACTACTCGCAGGAGCACAAAGAGGCCCTTGTAAGGCTTCTGTACGCTGTGAACCGAAGGAAAGGAGCCGCTCTTCTAACGGGAGAAATTGGCAGTGGAAAAACGCTCCTCAGCAGGGTGTTTATCCAGCAACTTCCAGAAAAGGATTTCGAAATCGGACTGATTACAAACCCGTCTCTTGAGCCGCTGGATTTCTTGAAGGAGATTCTTTATCAGATTGGCCTGAATTTCAAGACAAATTCAAAAACCGAATTGATAAACTCCCTGAACACACGGTTGCTGGAGAATACGAAAAAGAACAGGACCACCCTGTTGATCGTTGATGAAGCCCAATTGGTTCATGCCGATTCATTTGAAGAAATCAGATTGCTCCTGAACTTTCAATTAAACGACCAGTTTCTCATGACATTTATTCTTATTGGACAGCCCGAACTGAAAGATATCATAAGACAATACAAGCAACTCGATCAGAGGATTGCCATCAGGTACCATCTGAATCCTCTCAACATTGAAGAAACAACAAAGTACATCTCTTACCGTCTGGAAAAAGCCGGATTGTCCAATAACGAAATATTCACACCCGAATCCATCGAGGAGATTTATCATTATTCCGAAGGGATCCCCAGAAAGATTAACAACGTCTGTGATTTATCCCTGCTGATCACCTTCAGCATGAAGGGAAAGGCGGTTGATTCGGATACCGTCAGAAAAGTGATCAAAGATTCGTTATAGACAGGCCATCATCACAGAGGAGGAAGGCCGGTCTTCATCGCGCTCCTGGCAGACAACAGAAAATCAGATAGCACCTGTGAGGAAACGAGAAGGGCTCTCCGCAAGAATGTGCGTAAATTATGAGATGTATCCGGAAAGATCTGGTTCATAACCTCCCGCCGGGGGAAAATATTTTCTCTCACAAAACGAATTTTTTTACCCACCCCGGGGATTTGAAAAATCCATAACATGTCTATTGCCGCTCCGACCGGTACCTGCATTAACCGGAGACGCAGAAGGTATTTCTCGATGTGAGAGAGGCTCTCCTTCCCGAGATCGATTAAGACTTGATCGGATACATGAAATCCGGTCAGGTGCTTCATCAGCAGCAAGGCATAAAGCAATATCCTGTCGGCACGGACCCTCCGTGAATACTCGATCAGTTCCGGCCAATTCAACACCGGTTGATATTCTTTGATACTCTCGGCAATATCGACAAACCATATGAGTCTGTCATAACGATGCTTCAGCAGATGATACGACAGAGCAATCAGATTATCGTAGAGTGAAAGTTGAAAGAGAGAGGCGCTTTCGTTGATGGGCGTAGCGCTGCGCCATATATCGATGGATTTTATGTTCAGAATATCCCGACGGCTTTGTATCCTGTGAGAGGAAAGAAAATCCGGATGAAGATCCATGGAGAGGATTCCTTTTCTATAAGAACCGGGATACAGTCTGTTCTGAACAAAGCCTATCGTCTCTAAAACATTTTTTAATCCAGTCAGATGCTCCTGCCGGACCATCAAATCGATATCTTCCATCGGACGCAACGCGACGTTGCGATAAACAGTTTTTAGAAGTGCGGCTCCCTTGAGAACGATAACTTGTAAATGCCGCTCCGTCAGTCTTTTTTCCAGCTCTGCCATTTCCTTCAGGAAATGCATATTGATAATCGATGTTTCCGCGTATATCCGGGCGAGAAATTTTTTCGTGCTTTCCGGGATGGCTGCCAGGAGATCCACGTTCCGACAGTGGTAATAAAGAACCGGGGCAAGACCTTCTTCAAAAGCCCTCTTTGCTGCAAAGTGCCAATCCAGCCCCTCCCGAATATTATCCGTAAGCCATACCGCATCGCCACGGCCAAGTGTCTGCCTGGCTATCACCCGGAAAAGCTTACTTTCTCGTTCACTTTTTATCATGTTATCTACAAATCTGTGGCAAATAGGAAAAAATGTCATTCCGAACGAATGTGAGGAATCTTAAGATATTAATATTATAAGTCATTAAGATTTCCCGTTTCACTCGAAATGACAAAAAAGAGAATTAAGACACAGTCTCTCCGCGGGAGTGACACGGTTTTTGAACTTTTTATCAAGTTCATCATGATTGCTTATCACAAGTGGGAAATAGCGGGTGAACGAAGGATCGAATCCACGAATTGCGTATCCGGATCCGCTGTCAGACGATACGTGAATTCAAAATCCCTGAATCAATAATTTCTATGACGTTTCCGTGACCGACGACGGTCACGTTCGGTGTCCGAATCCCGGCAAAGTTTCTCACCTTCTCCGACAGTCGCAGCTTGCCATCCTCACTGATATCAGAGTGTTCCCGCAGATACAGCGGACCATCTTTTTCATTTGTATCGAAGATTATTTTCAGCAGTTCCCATTCATTGCTGCTTTCGGGAATGAGAAGAACAGAGGTGTTTTTTTCAGGAACAACAAGGATAAGGCTTTCTTTGTACAGTGATCGAGGAAAAGCATCCGGCATAGACAAGCAATCGCCGTCTAAGGTAATGGAATACATACCGTTAAAGGGATAGGAACCCACACCTGCATGACCTGCTAGCGAAAGTTTCTCCCCCTGGGAACAAATTACATTCTCAGGAAAACCATACAGAGCAACTATCGCCAAGAGGCCCGTCCTTATAAAATCTCGTCTCTCCATGGTCATTTTCCTTCACCTCCATAGAATTCCGATCATTTTTTCATGAATTCATAATGAAGTAAAAAATTTGTCATTCCCTTACACGAGCCGCACGCCGAACAAAGCGTTTCGTGCGCTCCTTAAGCAACGACACAGCCCACGAATGCAATTCTTTCATTCTGTCCAGAGGCTCATACCTGCCGCCCCGAACGAATCCTGCGGCTTTTCCTATGACGGATTCTCTTTTTGCCAACTCCGATGGCAGGTTGTAGCCGTCACCCTTGAGATGGAGAAAACCGCCTTTCCCTTTTTTTACGAGCCTGTGGACGACAGATTGGCCATTATCCGCCCGATACACAATAATATTTCCCCTCCGGAGAGACTCCGGTGCAGCCTCTTTCACGACCACAAGATCATTATCCCTCAGAACGGGATACATGGAATTACCCGTCACTTTGAACAATTTCATCAAGAATCCCCCTGAAAAGGGTATGATCATGGAACAGTCCTGAACCCCAGTATACTTCATATGCGGGATAATGACACATCATTTCTAAAAACCGCTTCTGTCTTTTCTGTTCACCCCTGTTGTACGACCATAGAAACTGCGGTACCAGTTTCCTCAACAGATCGATCTTTTTTTTAATTTTCTTCAAATATATGGAGCCATTGTTAACCTTCGGCAGGATCAGAAATTTTAGCGTAGCCGGTTTATATCGTTCCCGCTCCGGTGAAATTATCCCATTTTTCAAGTACATTGTCGAGTAAAAAGGAAGCATTTCAACCCCGTCCGGGGTTTCTCTCAAAAGGGTGATGTCATCGCTCAAAAGGTCAAGACCGTTCTTCATGGCCATGTGACTGAAGGTCGATTTGCCACAATCGGAGGGTCCTGTGGTGAGGTGACCGCCATGGAAGTGAAAACCTCCCGAATGCATGGCCCAAATCCCTTTTCGCGCAAGGTGCGGAAACAGAAGGCCGCCGATCTCCTGAGGCGTTTCTTTCTTCCTGAAGTCAAGAGTAGCCTCTGCTTCTTCCGTTTCGTCTTTCAGGAACAAAGAAAGCAGCCGGGCGACGTCTTCCTTTTCTTCCAAGCCGAAACAGTTAATCCTTGCCCGAAGGCCGTAGATGTTTACGTTAAGTATTGAGCCCATGGAGAATCCGGATATTCCTTCAACCAATCCAATTTCCCAAACTGGAAAAAACACCAGTTACACAGGGAGAGAGGCGATTTTTTGATAAGATCCTTCCTTTCAAAGCGCCATTTCAAGACATCCGGCAGTAAATTCAGATGACGCACGATCAGATCCGTCAACGGAAAATCTCTGATGTTGCCGATGCATTCTCGTCCCTTGTAACAGTCAACGGAAGTTCCCACATTGCTTAAATTGTTGCAGAAAAGAAAGTTTCCCTCCTCATCAACGCCAAACTTGAAAAAGGCATTGCAGGTAAATATGTCATTTACAGTATTGAATGCCTCAATTTTCAATCTCGGGAATATAGGTTGCCAATCGGCAAGCTGCATAAACAGCCGATATATTTCTTCAGGATCAGGAATCAGCCCTTCCTCTATGAGGCGTCTCGTCGGCTGAATAAACATAAAAGATTGTGAAAGCACATTGAGACCGGATGTAAAGAGAAGGATGTCTCTCAGTTCACCCTTGTTGTCATTTGTGACTGCCGTTTTGATGTAACACGGTATACCCAGCAAACGACACATCCCGATAGCTTCGATGATCCTCCGGAAACTGCCCTCTTTCCTGTTAAGGTCGTGTTTTTCCTCTACGGCGCTATCCAGACTGAATCCTACCAGTCGAATGCGTTTGTGTATTTGCGGTGTTCTTATCAGAGGGAATATTCGATCTTTGAACAGGTACCCGTTTGTCAAAATCTCAAAATCGATGTTATTCTCGGCAAGGATCTGGAAGATATCCTCAAGCTGGGGGTGGAGCGAGAGCTCTCCCGATCCGGTGATGCCGGCATATCTGAATCCCAGCTCACGGAGCTGTTTCATAAGATCCGAGAAAAGCTCCTTTCCCATATACACGGGCTTTGCAGACTTTGCCACAAGGCAGTGCCGGCAGGTAAAATTGCAGAAATTAACGATATCGATTGTCGGCGCTTTCATCCGCTTCCATCCATTTCATTTTTCCGAAAAGCCGGAAACACTTTGTACAGTTGACAGGCCAGTCTTTTTTTACGTCCAACCTCATGATCTTGTCCATGAACCACGCCAGCGTCCGGTAATGTCGGAGTATCCCTTCTTCGATGCCGATTTCCCCAATGTTCCCCAGATATTCCTTGCCAAACACATTGGGATTGTCTCCGTTTGTGGGGTGAGAAAGATTACAGCAGAAGATGAAATTTCCCAAGTGGTCAAAGGAGATTCCATGGGCGGGATTACAGAAGGGAACCCTGTAATCCGGATGTGCAAATCCTTCGATACTGATGTTCAATGAAAATGACGGCATGATCCTGCCGGTTATATATCTGATAATTTCTGTATATTCTTCAGCCGTGGGTATGAGGTTTTTCGATACGAGAAGGGGCGTCGGGGTGAGCAGGACATACCCAAGGCTTCCTACGCCTATCGATGCGCATAGATGCGCGACTTCCACAATTTCTTCCCTGTTTTCCTTGTGAACGATGCTTTTGACGGACACAGGAATCTTCTCTTTCACACAGGCTTCGATTGAACTGATGACCCGATCAAAACTTCCTTCTTTTCGTATCATATCGTGGGAGGCCGACGTTGCACCATCGAGGCTGAAACATACCCCGGCAAGATGATTTCTCAGTCTCGCGTCAAAAAGAGGAAGAATCTTATCTTCAAACAGAAAACCGTTGCTGACCAGGCTGAATCGAACCCCATAATCGACCAGAAGATCACATACACTGTTTAACTGGGGGTGAAGAGCGGGTTCGCCGCCCGTCAGACATACATTCATGATGCCTACTGAAGACATTTCTCTGAGGACCAAATCGAGAAGCTCGGGGCTCATATGCGCCCTGGGAGCCACTTTGTCCCGGAGGCAGTGGACGCAATCGAAATTACAATGATTCGTGATGTCTATGGCGATGTTATATATCATATCATGAACAAAAGGTTAAAAGGTAGGGGCTGCGGAATGGGCTTCCGGTCACCTCCGAATTTCGGTATGATTTGTCATGCTCTTCTTGACGCCAGCCTCGCTAAGATATTCTGCAAGGCATAGTTCACTGCCGTAATAGCCGTTTGCAGGACAACGTTGGTTGTAGTGACGACATTCAGCAACGCGTAACTTGTTTCAGTGACGGCTTCCACGGCACTCTGAAGGGAAACGCTTGAAGTGGTCGTCGGATTGGTAAGGGCATACTGCGTTTTGGTCACCCATGCCCTGACGGTCAGAATCTGGGATTCTTCCCTTATATCGGGTCTGACATATTTTTTTTTGCCCATGACACCGCCTTTCTATCAAGCTTGCCGATGAATTCCCGGATATCGTTTTCTACTTCTGTTGCATCCACATCGTATTCTCTCAACATAGCCGCCTTGATATCATCGGTATTTTTCCCCTCGTTTAACAACTTAAAAACAAAAAGAGCCGTTTCGTTGAGAAAATAACTCGTACTTTTCTCGACATCGATGATCATGCCTTCGCCGTCAACTTCTGCAAGAATGATATCATCTTTCATTGCAACCACAAATCTTTCCGATATCTACTTTAAGGAACTCCACCCACTCATTTAAATTGAGGAAATTCATTTTCCTGCGCACCACCGGTAATCACAAGGACAGGGTTTTCTTTTAAATTGATTGTCCTGTCATCTGTGATGCGATCTCCATGTCCATCAAAGAGGATACTGATGATCGGTTTCAACGGCTGATCTGCGTTTGTGGCGATAACCCTGCCAATCGCTTTGTTGTTCAGTTTTACATAGCTTCCTATGGGATAAAGAGATATTTCCTCAAGGAATTCTTTGAGTATTTTATGGGAAAACATTTGATTTTTTGTCTCCACCAGTTCCCGCACAGAAGCAAATTGCATAATGGCCTTCTTGTGGGGACGGTCATGGGTCATCGCTTCGTATGAATCGCATATCCCGACAATTTTGGCATATTCGTCAATGTCATCTCCTTTTAAGCCTTGAGGATACCCCTGTCCATTTTCCCTCTCATGATGCTCATGGGCCGTTCGATAAAGCCATGGGCAATCATCCTTAAATACGTACAGGATATTTTTCCCCATCTCGGGATGACGTTTGATCAGGGACAATTCAGATTCGCTGAACGGGTCTTTTTTGGTGATCACGCTGTCGGGAATCATGAACATTCCAACGTCATAAAGCAATGACGCTAAAGCCAGTTCGTTGAGCTTTACCCGGGAATACCCCAAGCGTATACCCATTTTCAGTGCATAGATCATCACATTGACGGGATGTGAAATCGAATAGTCTTCGCCGTGACCGTAGGTAATGGTTAATTGATACATCCGCTCCAAGACACCTTTTGATTCAATGACCCTGTTTATCGAAAGAAAGGCGTCTGCAAGTTGAATGGTCTGGTTTTGAACAACCCTGTTTTTTACGTCAAGGATGAAATCCTGGAGAGACCGATATGTTTTGTCCGCATCCGCCTTATCTTTCTGAACCTGGATGTTCGCCTGCTCAGATAAGACAGTCCCCCTGTCAGCGCCGGACCGCAGTTCGTCTATATCACTGAAACGTACCGGGTTCTGCTTTTCTTCTGGTTTTTCTCTGATTAAATCACTTGTGCGTGTCATGTTATATGTTTCCCCGATTAATCATTACGTAAAAAAATCCTTTATTTGTTATTTAGATTATTTTACTTCAAATATCAAACAGATTATAATATATTGAATTTAAAATTGAAACCAATTTTGTTGAACATCAGTCAGTCCTTTTTCACAACATGCAGTAAGCGACCTTTGAATTGCGCCCTTTCCTGTCATTCCCGTGACAACGGGAAACCGGATAATCCCCGAATTTACAGGATTTCCGCCTTCTCGGGAGTGTCAGGGTGAGAATATTTTCAGAGCGTTCAAAAGTCCCTGTAATTTAGAGGGCGGAGCTGTATCATGACAATAAAATCATAAAAATTCTTGACTTTGCATATTTCTTTTAGTGTAATTAACATGTTATAAGTTGACATTCGGAATATGGAGAAATACAAAATGCTCGGCAAGACAACTAAATTTTCGGCGATCTTATTCGGCATGCTCGTTTTTTTTATATCGGCCTGCAGCACCACCCTTGAAGCGCCAGGCATCCGGGTCAAGGATTTCAAAGAACCTTCCAGTTTGTCCCCCGCAGAGCTTCAAGCCAAACAGCAAAATGAAATGCAAGAAATCGTCAGGCTGAGCCAGGTTAAGGGAAATGCTGTTTTTACGGAAAGAAACGGCGTTCCTGAATATATCATCGGCCCGGGGGACATCCTCACGATTAATCTCTGGATCCCTTCTTCCTTCTCAACAGGGGATAGAAGCCGATTCTTTGAAGAAGGTTACAAACAAAACACTTATACAATGCTTGTCCGGCAGGATGGAAAGATATCCTATCTGTTTGGCGATGATATTCCAGTGAGCGGTCTCACGGTAAATGAATTCAGGACCGTCCTTACAAAACAGGTTAAAACATACATCAGAAACCCGAGAGTAGAACTCCTGGTTAAGGAATATAAAAGCAAGAACGCTCTGCTCTTCGGACAGATCAATATCCTGCAGCAGGGAACCTCCGGCCCCGGAAAGTATCCCCTCATGGGTAAAACAACCGCCCTGGACCTCATTGTATCGGCAGGAGGCGCCATATCCGGACGGGATGCTGCTAACGCAGACATGCGAAATGTCGAGATCGTCAGAAAAGGGAAAAGATATACCCTCAACCTTTACAATGCCATGTTCAGGGGAGATATCACCCAGAATATTATCCTCGATGATGGAGATATTGTGACCGTCCCGGAACTTCCCACCTTCGGCGAGCGGGTCTATGTCTTTGGAGAAGTCAACTATCAGGGTGTTTACCGGCTCAAGGACGCCTATGACCTGCTGGCGGCTATAGGCCATGCCGGCAGCCCAACCGCCGTTGCCATAAAATCCGATATCAAGGTCATCCGGGAATACAAAGAGAGACCGGGAAAACCGATCATCCTCTCTGCCAACCTTGATGAAATACTCAAAAGGGGCGACCTTGCCCAGAACATCAAGCTCCAGGACGGCGACGTCGTCTATGTTCCCCGCCAAATCATCGGCGATATCAACGAGTTCATTCTAAATACCACACCCCTTCTGGAATACCTTCTGAAGTATCCAAGGGGCTATACGGATGCCTATTTCCTCAATCCGGCAAACAAATTGCGTTATTAATGTTCATTTGGAGATCTGCACAGTATGGCAAAATATGACCTGAACCTGAGAGACTACTGGCGTACGATTCGGAAAAGGAAATTCATCATTTTCTTCACTGTGGTTTCCATGGGCTTTTTCAGCCTCTTCTGGTCCATCATCGGGAAGCCAACCCCCATCTACAAGACCAGCACCAGTATCAAGATCGAAAGAAGCGGCTCCGTAACAGGCCTCTATGCGCAGTCATTCGCCTTCTCTCCCACCAACTACCTGGAAACGCAATCATCCGTAATAAAGAGCTATGTTCTTCTGGAAGCGGTGGCAAAACAGTTGAGCCTCATACCACCGGGGCTGACTTCAGACCAGATTCGGACCAACAGCCAATACCTGAATATCGTCCTTGATCTGAAAACAAGGGTGGAAACGGAGCAGGAAGGCAATACCGATATTATCAATATCATTGTGTCATCGGAAGACCCGAAATTCGCCCAGCGACTTGCGAACACGATTGCCCGTGTTTTCAAAGAGGAACACATTCTCGATCTCAACCGAAGAACCTTCGAAGCGAAGAAATTTCTGGAGAGCCAGCTAAAGCTTGTCAAGACAAAGACGAATAAATCCGAAGAAGAGGTTCGGCAATACAGGGAAAACAACAAACTCATATCCCTTGACGCCCAGTCCTCCGGTCTCCTTGGCCAGGCAGCCAAACTGCAAGCGTCATATGATCTGGATGCATCCACATTACAGAAGATAAACGAGATATCCGGAATCCTCGAAAAGGCGGGACAAAAACCTCTGACGTCGAAAACGTCGTTCTATGTTGACGATGCCCCGACGATGTACAAAGGATTGAATGACCGTCTCGTGCAGCTCATCATGGATAGAGATACCCTTCTTCTGACGTACACGGAAAACTTTCCCCAGGTTCAGGAAATCAGAAAGCAGATTCACGAGATTATCAGTACCATGAAATCCCAGTTGGCTTCCCGGAAGAAATCCCTGGAGGCAAACATCAAGTCGCTTAGAAGTCAAATAAAGGACATCGATGAGAAGATCATGCAAATTCCCGAAAGGGGCCTGGACCTGGCCAGACTGGAAAGGGATGTCGGCGTCAACCGGGAAGTCTACACCCTTCTTGAAAAGAAATATCAGGAGGCGCTGATCCAGGAGGCGGAAAAGATCGAAGAAGTGAAGATCGTAAAACCCGCGCTGGAACCCACCATGCCGATCAATCCACCCAAAACGGCCGCCAATACAACCTTAGGAACGATTATCGGATTGATTCTGGGGATTGTCTTCGCTTTCATGATAGAAACATTCGATACCTCCATCGGGGCTATTGAAGAAGTCGAGGAATCCCTGGGGGTAAAAGTTCTTGGCATCATTCCCTTCGTCAGCCTGGATGAAATCAAGACCACTCTCCAGGAAAAATTAAAAGGAAATGTCGATGACGAGATTGTCCGAAAAACCACACGCCTCATTTCACATTTTCTACCGACATCGACCACTGCAGAAAATTACCGTGCCCTTAGAACCAACTTCAATTTCATCAATCTTGATCATAATATCAAGACCGTTGTTTTTACCAGCTCATCGCCGGAGGAAGGAAAAACGACAATTAGTGTCAATCTGGC
>JAPLJQ010000039.1 GCA_026388495.1 Deltaproteobacteria bacterium
AGTGGCGCATCTGCTTTATCTGGAAAGATGGAAATGCAGACGATGTTGAAATCGTTGATTATCAATATTAAGGAGGGAGTATGAACGGAAGGGATTTTCCTCCGGTGCATCCCGGAGAGGTTTTACTGGAAGAGTTCTTGAAGCCGATGGGCATCAGTCAGTACCGCCTGGCCGAAAGAATCCACGTGCCGGCAAGACGGATCAACGAGATCGTGCTTGAAAAGCGCGGCATAACCGCGGATACCGCCCTGCGGCTGTCGCGTTTTTTCGGGAATTCGGCTCAATTTTGGATGAATCTTCAAACACGCTACGAGCTTGAATCGGCGCGCGATTTATCGGCGTCCAGCATTGACCGGGAAGTCAGGCCACACGCAGCAGCTTAAGGATGCGAGGGGGCATTTTCATATAAACCCCAACGCTTGGTGGGGCGTTCAGCACGCTTTGCCATATGATATATTTACCTTTCCGGGAAACACCGCCTTGCGGTACGGGAGCTTCACATGTTTGAGTTCGCGAAGGTTTCTGTCTCGATTTGTTATAATGATTGATCCGGGGGAATGCAAATGACCGATCTATTAAAGGATACGGTGTCTAAATATGAAAGAGGCCTCGTTTTTGTTTACACGGGAAACGGTAAGGGCAAAACCACCGCCGCCATGGGGCAGGCGCTCCGGGCCGCAGGTCATGGGTTGAAGGTCCTGGTGATTCAGTTCATGAAGGGGAAGAAGTATGGTGAGGTGATTGCCGCCGAAAAATACCTTCCCGCCATAACGATCTGCCAGTGCGGTCTTGACAGTTTTGTCATGCGGAAAAACCCTGCCCCCGTTGATATTGAGCTTGCACAGCAGGGGTTGAACATGGCGGAGAAAGCACTTTTGTCCGGTGAATATCATCTCGTGATCCTTGATGAAATCAACGTTGCCATGGATTTTGGTTTGATTTCGATCGATGATGTGGTGAATATGATCAAAAACAAAGCGCCGTCGGTGGACCTGATCCTGACAGGAAGATACGCCCCTCCCGAAATCATTGAACTGGCGGATACTGTCAGCGAAGTCAATGAGATTAAACACCATTATGCCAAGGGGATCAAGGAAAGAGCGGGCATCGAATTTTAGGTCTCATTCAAAAATCTCCAATCATCTTTAAGAAAGGGCCCCATTGATAGAGAATCAAAAAAATGCCCTGGAGACAATCATATCGTTACTGAAGGAGCGGGGGGCCTCATCTGTTGTACGGATAAATGTTGCCGATATCGTGGTGGATGAAAGGGTGCGCCTGAAATGCCGGGTTCCCCTGTGCGACAGCTATCACAGGAACCTCATGTGTCCGCCGTATGTGCCAACCGTTGCGGAATTCCGGGAAGCTCTCAATCGCTATTCCATGGCCATTCTGCTGCAGGTGTCCGCCGAACTGGAAAAACCGTACGCAAATGCGCTGTCGGAGGAAGTCTTTGTCCCTGCGAAAAAACTTCACGAACTGATCCATTTCGGAGAAAAGGAAGCGTTTGCCGGGGGTTTTCGTTTTGCCGCCGGCTTCATCGGGGGATGTTGCCGCCTGTGTGATGAATGTGTGGCCGTTGACGGCGGTACAAGATGCCGGTTTCCCTTTAAAGCCCGGCCTTCCATGGAGGCTGTGGGAATCGATGTCATGGCGACAGCCGAAAAAGTTGGCCTGTCTATTGATGCTTTTCCTATCAGCAACAGGGTAACCTGGACGGGGCTTATTTTATTATGATCAGCCAAGTACAGTTGTTCATAAATTCGGTTACGTATTGTCATTTCGACCAAAGGGAGAAATCTTTTATTATCAACACATTCAAGATTCCTCACTTCGTTCGGAATGACAAATGGCGGACTTTTGCAATTACCTCTGATAATCATTTTTTGGCAACTAATTTCATGATATAGAACATTCGAGAGGAAGATTATGAAAATAAAGTTTATGGGAGCCGCCCGGACCGTGACCGGGTCCTGTTACATTCTGGAGGTGAACGGTCATCGTTTCGCTGTTGATTGCGGGATGCATCAGGGAAATGCGGAAATCGAAAAGCGAAACGTGGATGTCGATATTTATGGGCCGAATGAAATAGAATTTTTCCTTATCACACACGCCCACATCGACCATTCCGGTCTTCTTCCCCGTCTGGTGCATGAGGGTTTCCACGGGCCGGTTTACGCCACCCAGCCTACAGTGGATTTGCTGAAGATTCTGCTTTTGGACAGTGCCCATATCCAGGAGATGGAAGCACAGTGGAAGAGCAGGAAGCGCCTGCGTTACGGGGAAAAAAATATCGGGCCCCTGTACACGAAGAGGGATGCCGAGGCCACGTTTCCCCTGCTCAAGGCCGTTTCGTACGATGAGATATTTGAACCCCTGCCGGGCCTAAAGGTCAATTTCAGGGACGCGGGCCACATTCTGGGCGCATCGTTGATTGAAATCTGGATGGAAGAAAACGGTCAGCCTGTCAAACTGGTGTTTTCGGGAGACATTGGCCGTCCTGCCCAGTTGCTTATGAAAGACCCGAGCGTCATAGATTCGGCGGATTTTCTTTTTCTGGAATCGACATACGGCAACCGGAACCACAAGGATGAGGACGACAGTCTTAACGAACTGGCGGAGGCCATCGCATACAGCTACGGTAATAAAGAAAAGGTCATTATTCCCGCTTTTGCCGTAGAGCGGACTCAGGAGATGATGTACTCCCTGTATTTGCTGTCAAAGGATGGAAGGCTTCCTCCCGACATGCCTGTGTATCTGGACAGCCCGCTGGCCATCAGGGCTACGGAGATTTTTCGCCACCACACGGCCTATCTTGATGAAGAGACCAGGCAACTGATAAACAAAGGGGAAGATCCCCTGTACCTTCCCCAGATGCATTTTACACCCACCACGGAAGAGTCCATGGCCATCAACAACCAATCGGGTCCGGCCATCGTGATTTCTGCGAGCGGAATGGCCAATGCGGGAAGGATCAAACACCACCTGCGGCATAATCTCTGGCGTGAAGGAGCCAGCATTGTGTTCGTCGGGTTTCAGGCACAGGGGACAACGGGTCGCAAGATTGTGGACGGCGCACAAAAAGTGCGTCTCTTTGGTGAGGATGTTGCTGTAAAAGCAAAACTGTTCACCATCAACGGATTTTCCGCTCACGCGGGACAAGACCAGCTTCTGGAGTGGCTGAGTCATTTTCAGAAAATGGATATGCAGGTTTTCCTTGTCCATGGAGAGTTTCCCGCCCAGCAGGTCCTGGCAGATTTAATCAGGGAACGCTTTGGTTTTAAGGTGCTGATTCCCGAATATCTTGAAGAAACAACCCTGAAAACGGGAGAAGTTGTCAGGCGTGTGGAGTATCCGGAAAAAGCCGCCCCGCGTATAGACTGGGGTTACATCCTTGAGGATCTGGATGCCAAACTGGCTCAGATCAAGGCCCGGAGGATGCAAATGGAGTCCAAACCGTGGATTGAACAGACGGAAATCAGGGACAGGCTACTCGATCTTAACCGCAGTTTGATGGAAATCAACTCTGAAATCTGATGGGTTTTAATCGTTGCCGGTCTATTCGGCAAGCCGGTATTGAAATCTGGCGATGATGTTCAGTTGCGAGAGGTCAAAATCAGGAGGAAAGGGTTCATAAGGAGCTGCGGATCTCACCACGTCGATGGTTCCCTGGTCGAGAAATATTGACCCCGACGAGGTCACGATACCGCTTGCCACGAGGGCTCCGCTTTTGTTGATGGAAAATTTTATCACCGTAACTCCCTCGTCCTCTTTTTCAAAGGCGCTTTTAGGATATTTCCAGATGGTTTCAATCTTCTGTTTTATTTTCTTGAGATAAGGCGTGTATCTGAGATCGATACTCCCCAAATCGACGGTATCTTCCCGTGTACTCCTGTGCGGATCGGTATTTTCTTTAACGATTGGCTGCGCCGGTTTGGCTTCTTCCTTCCCCTCGGGATTTTGATTCGTATTTCCCGGAGGGTTCTTTAAATGAACCGTCAAAACCTCTTCTGTGGGACTTTTCCCCTGCATGTTAATGAAGCCGGTCAGGGACAACATAGCAACGTGGCTTGCAAGAGATATCAAAATGGACAGAATTAGGATTTTCTTCGGCGGCATACCTGTTTTTCCTTTCGCAGCCCGCATCATATGCCAATCTGATAGAAAAAACAACAATGAAACCCCGGAGGTGTGGTGGTACGGCACATGTGTCCAGCCGGGCGAATTTGCTTGACAAAATGGAAGGAATTCTATTTTTATTGCATCAACTGATTAAACATAACGCCTTCGTAAAAAGTCGTCATTCCGGCGAAAGCCGGAATCCAGAGTAAATGTAACTACTGGAAAGAACTTGATTCCGGATCAAGAGACTGTGTCGCAATTCATTTTCGTGTCATTTCGAAGCGAAGCGAGAAATCTTGATTCTAATAATTTCAAAGTCTTAAGATCCCTCACGTTCGTTCGGAATGACAAAACAGGAATTTTCGGCCTTTTTACGAGAATGTCAAACATGATGGATATGGATATGGTGGATATGGACATGGATGAAAAATTTATCCTCCTGGCCCTCGAAGAAGCCGAATTGGCCTTCTCCGAGGACGAGGTTCCTGTCGGTGCGGTGATTACCCGCGGGGAGGAAATTCTGGCGAAGTCCCATAACAGACTCGTTTCCATGAATGATCCCTCTGCCCACGCAGAGATTCTGGCTATTCGCAGGGCGGCAGAAAAGATAGGTAATTACCGTCTCACCGGCACGTCCCTTTATGTAACCCTGGAGCCCTGTATCATGTGTGCCGGCGCCATCATTCAGGCGAGGGTCGAGAGGGTAGTTTTCGGTGCTGCTGATCCGAAAATGGGTGGGATTGTTTCACTTTACAATATCCTGAATGACAAAAGACTGAATCATAACGTAGCCGTTCGCGGCGGTGTCCGGAAAGAGGCGTGCGCTGAAATTATGAGTAGATTTTTTCGCCAAAAGAGGATAGTATCCACCGCTTCTTTGCCATAAGGTGATGTTCTGCGGAGAGATACCGAAGTGGTCGTAACGGGATCGACTCGAAATCGATTTGAGGGCCAAAAGCTCTCACGGGGGTTCGAATCCCCCTCTCTCCGCCAGCAAACAGAGTACTGAGGTCAGGGTACAGGGATCAGGGATCGGAACAAATTTTTTTCTGACCCCTATTCCCTGACTCCTGTACCGTAAAATCGGAGAGATGCCCGAGCGGCTGAAGGGGCACGACTGGAAATCGTGTGTATGCCCACAAAGGTGTACCGGGGGTTCGAATCCCCCTCTCTCCGCCAGCAAACAGGGAACAGAGGTCAGGGGACAGGGAGTAAGGATCAGGGATTTTTTTCTGACCTCTATCCCCTATTCCCTGATACTTAATAATACTGGTAGCCGGGTCCCGTGCAACGGAGGGTTGTGAACCCCGTCAGGTCCGGAAGGAAGCAGCGGTAGCAATGACCGACGTGTGCTGCGGGGAACCTGGCTATCTTTTTTCTATAAACGCATGGGGATTGTCTTAACCTAAAGAAGAAATAAAACCTTTTCAAAAAATGCAGCAGGGCTTTCTATCGACTCTGCAAAGCTGTTAACGCTTTTTTCAGGAATCATCATGGAATATCTTGTTCTGGCCAGAAAATGGAGGCCCAAAACCTTTGAAGACGTGGTAGGTCAGGACCATGTGGTGAAGACGCTGAAGAATGCAATTGTTCATGATCGGATCGCCCATGCATTCATCTTCAGCGGTCCGCGGGGTGTGGGGAAAACATCCGTAGCCAGGATTTTCGCCAAGGCACTGAACTGTGAAAAGGGGCCTGCGCAGACACCGTGCAATACGTGCGCCAATTGCAGTGAGATTACAGACGGGATATCCATGGATGTCAGGGAGGTCGACGGGGCATCCAACAGAGGGATCGATGAGATCAGAGAACTCCGGGAAAACGTGAAATTTTCCCCCATATCTTCTCGCTACAAGCTGTACATTATCGACGAAGTGCACATGCTGACGCGAGAAGCCTTCAACGCCCTCCTGAAAACACTGGAAGAACCGCCACCCCATGTCATCTTTGTCTTTGCGACGACGGAAATTCAAAAAATACCGGCAACCATCCTCTCCCGGTGTCAGTGTTTTGAATTCAGAAGGGTATCCATTAAGCAGATCAGGGATAACTTGAAATACATCGCCGGCAAAGAGGATGTCCGTATCAGTGATGGCGCCCTGACCTGGATTGCCGAGGCGGGTGATGGAAGCCTCAGAGACGCCCAGAGTGTCTTTGATCAGGTCATCTCCTATGCAGGCGTTGAGATACATGATCGTGATGTGGAGGAACTGTTGAGTCTCGCGGACAGACGTTTCCTTTTCAGGATTTCGGAAGGCGTTTTTGAGCGTAACGCCGGCCTCTGTCTGAAAATCATCGAAGAAGGGTATTACGCCGGGCTGGACATGAAGTACTTCTATCAGATGCTGATCCGCCATTTCAGGAACCTGCTTCTCATCAAGATAGCAGGCCGGGATCGGGAACTCCTGGATTTGGGAGACGACGAGATTTCCATACTGAAAGGACAGACGGATGGCGTCTCAAGGGAGACGTTGCAGCGTCTCCTGGACATCATCATGGCGGAAGAAGAGAATATGAGAAAAAGCCAGAACCCGAGGATTAATCTTGAGTCAGTTGTTGTCCGGCTGGCCTATCTCGAACCGGTGATTCCGATTGACCATATTCTGGCGAAGATGGAAGGTCTTGAAAAAAGACTTGCCTCGGGAGAACTGATTCGTCACGGGAGCACATATGGTGTAAAAGAGCCTTGTGAAGAGGTACCACCAAGGAAGAATGTCCCCCTGTCGGAAGGGCTTCATGCTCTCACCCAGACGGGGATGATTGACTTGGCACACGGTGGTTACGAATCTGAGGGAGATACGGGCGACGGGACCCTTTGGGAAAACTACAAAGCCTATGTGAAAGGGAAAAGTTCACCGCTGTGGTCAAAAATTGAGCCGGGTAAGTTTCTCGGTTACGAAAACAACTGCCTCAGGATAGGCTTCAGCAAAGACTATATCTTTCTTGATGACATCAATGAGAAATCTCAAAAGGATCGTCTCATGGAAATATCTCAAGCTTTTTTCGGGGAGGATATAACGATCAAAATCGAATCTCTGGAAACAGGCGTGATAAACGGTCACAATCACGTAAAGAACAGCACCACAAACAATAACCGGATCAATGGGGCCAAAAGAGATGCCCTCAACCATCCGCTTCTGCAGAAGGTTCTGGATGTTTTTGATGGTGCCGTCGTCCAGGAAGTCATTGCAAGAGTCAATCATCGGTAACATGTTTTTATCCCTTTTTTTATTACTTACGCTTTAGGAGGTTAATCCGTTGACACAAAATTTTGGAAATATCATGAAGCAGGCGAAGAAGATTCAGGAAAAAATGGCGCAAATGCAGGCAGAGCTGGAAACGAAGACGGTGGAAGCTTCAGCGGGAGGGGGCATGGTCTCTGTCGTTGTGAACGGGAAATTTGAAATCCTGTCGTTGAAGATCGACAAAGAAGTTGTCAATCCGGATGATGTGGATATGCTGCAGGATCTGATCGTAGCGGCGGTGAATGAAGGCATTCGGAAGGCCCAGGAAATGACTGCGGCGGAAATGTCGAAGATTACCGGCGGCTTTAACATTCCCGGCCTGATGTGAGGGTTTTTCGTGATGACAGGTTATGCCCTTCCAATAAAGCGCCTGATAAAGGAACTCGGTAAATTTCCGGGCATCGGCGAGAAAACGGCGACCAGACTGGCCACGTTTATCCTTCGAGCGTCCGAAGAAGATGCGAGGAGGCTTGCGGAATCTATTCTTGAGGTGAAGCAGAAGATCCGGATCTGCTCCGTATGTTTCAATCTGACAGAAGGAGATATTTGCGACATATGTGAGGATAAATCGAGAGACAGAGAGGTCATCTGTGTCGTTGAAGAACCCGACTCTCTCGTTGCCATAGAGGAAAGCGGATGTTTCGGCGGCACCTATCATGTCCTTCACGGAACCCTGTCGCCTCTTGACGGGGTCGGTCCTGAGCATTTGAGAATCCAGGAACTTTTGAACAGGATTGCCCATAACCACATCAAGGAAATCATCGTAGCCACCAATCCGGATGTGCAGGGTGAGGCGACGGCCCTTCTCATCAACAAATCGGTCAGAGGATTGGGTGTCCTGGTGACCCGGATCGCCCTTGGTGTGCCCGTTGGCGGAAATCTTAAATATATGGACAGGATGACACTTAAGAAGTCTCTCGAATTTCGCCGGGGGATTTGAGAGAAATTTTCAAGAGCGTCATTGCGGGAAACTTTTTTCAAAAAAATGCTTGACAGAGGAGTAATTTTGTAATAGGTAGCCGGACATCGTTTTTAGAGGTTTTTAACATCCTAAACCTTTCTACATCAATCCATTCTGGGAGATTTTCCAATGATAGAAGTGAGATGGCATGGAAGAGGTGGTCAGGGAGCAGTCACATCCGTTGAATTGCTCGCGTTGACCGCCATCGAAGAGGGGAAGTATGCTCAGGGGTTTCCAAGCTTCGGTCCTGAGAGACGAGGGGCGCCGGTTGCGGCATTTAACCGGATCGATGATCACCACATAAAGGTCAGATCTCAGATTTACAATCCCGACGTGGTGGTTGTCCTTGATGAGAGTCTCATGGCCATGGTCAACGTGGTCGACGGCCTGAAACCGGAAGGCATACTCATTGTTAACACGGCAAAGTCAATAAAAGAAATTGCGGAGATGACGAAATTCAAGGGGAAGATCGCCACGGTCGATGCGTCGTCCATTGCGTGGAAGGAACTTGGCGTTCCGATTACGAACACGACCATGCTCGGGGCGCTGATCAAGTGTTCGAAAGCGGTTAAGATTGAGTCAGTGAAAGGTCCGGTGGATCACAGGTTCGGCAGGATTGCCAACAAAAACCTGGCGGCCATGAAACGGGCATATGACGAAGTCAAGACAAATTAAACTAAGATGTGAACGAGTGTTGAGGTATCATAATGACTGAGAAAAAGTGGCCAGAAACCTGGCAAGATACAAATCCGGGGCTCATGGTATTAAAACCTGCAAGCTCGCGGTCATATTTGACCGGAGGCTGGAGGGCACAGAAGCCTATCTATGATAATACGAAATGCATCAAGTGCGGTATCTGCTATTTGTTTTGTCCTGAAGCGTGCATCACGGAAGACGCGGAAGGGTTCTTTACGGCAGATCTGAATTACTGCAAGGGCTGCGGCATTTGTTACCACGAATGCTGGCCCCGTGCCATAAAGATGGTAGAGGATTGAGGAGGGATAGGTCATGTCAAAAAGAATTGGAATGGAAATAGCTATGGCCGCTGCGGAAGCGGTCGCTTTGTGCAGACCCGATGTGATTGCTGCTTATCCCATCACACCCAACACGCATATTCCCGAACACCTTGCCGAGATCGTTGCCGACGGGCATCTTGATTGCGAGTATATCGCTGTGGAATCCGAGCATTCGGCGCTGAGCGCCTGTACGGGTGCCTCGGCGGCGGGCGCGCGCGTCTTCACGGCGACAAGTTCCCAGGGGTTGCTGTATATGTATGAAATCGTTCCGGTCGTGCCTTCCATGAGGCTTCCTGTGATCATGTGCCTCGGCAACAGGGCCATATCGGGACCTATCAATATCTGGAACGATCACAGCGATTACATGTGTGTGAGGGATCTGGGCTGGATTGCCATGTTCGCGTCAAACGGCCAGGAAACCATCGATATGTGCATCCAGGCCTTCAAGATCGGCGAGCATGCCGATGTCATGCTGCCGGTGCTTATCAATCTGGACGGATTCCAGCTCACCCACGTGGTGGAGGCGATGATGATGCCGGATCAGGAGGAAGTGGACAAGTTCCTCCCGCCGCGCAAACCCTTCGCCGCCGTTCATCCGGACAATGTCGTATCCATGGGAACCTTAGCGCTTCCGGATATCTATAACGAGGCGAAAAAGGCCAATGATGAGGCCCTCATCAACTCCAAGAAGGTCATCCTCGAAGTGTGGAAAGAATGGGAGAAGATGTTCGGAAGGAAGTATGAACCCATCATGTCCTACAAGGCGAAAGACGCCGACGTGCTCATGCTCACCATGGGCTCCATGGGTGAAACGGCGCAGGTCGCCATCGATGAGTTGCGAAAAGAAGGGTTCAAAGCCGGCCTGTTAGACCTGAAGCTTTACAGACCCTTCCCCGCGGATGAATTGAAAAAGGCATTGAAGGGGATTAAGAATCTGATTGTGATAGATCGGGCAGTCATGTCTGGTGGTGCTGCCGCGCCTCTCTGTGCCGAGGTGAAATCCGTCATGTACGACGATCCCGCCCGTCCGGTGATTACGAACGACATCATCGGTCTCGGCGGTCGCGACGTAAGGGTCGAAGACTTTAAGAAGATCTTCAAGAAGGCAGCCAAGGCTAAGCCAGAAAAAGCATATGAAATTTATGGAGTGAGGGGATAATCATGAAGGGTATTATAGAAAATTTCGATTTGTTTGCCCCAAAGCTGGTTGATAAAGAGGAATATTACGCTTCAGGACATCGCGCCTGCCAGGGCTGCGGTGAGGCGCTGGCCATCCGACTGATGGCCAAGGCTTTGGGTAAAGATACGGTGGTCACCAATGCGACGGGATGCATGGAGGTTACGGCTACCCCCTATCCGACGACGGCGTGGAAGCTTCCGTGGGTGCACGTGGCGTTTCCCAATTCCGCGTCTGTGGGAGCCGGCGTTGAATCTGCCTTGAAAGCTCTCCGGAGAAAAGGAAAGATTGCCGACAGGGATGTCAAGGTGGTTTCCATCGGAGGCGACGGAGGATCCTTTGACATTGGTTTCCAGGCCATTTCGGGAGCCATGGAGCGGGGTCACAACATGATCTACATCGTCTACGACAATGAAGCCTACATGAACACGGGCATTCAGCGTTCCGGCGGCACACCCTACGGCGCCTCGACGACGACGAGACCCGCGGGCAAGGCAAGCGTCGGAAACACGACGTGGAAAAAGAATATGGCCGAAATCATGGTGGCTCACAGAGTGCCCTATGTGGCCACGGCATGTCACAGTTATCCTTTTGACTTTATGAACAAGGTCAAAAAGGCGAGAAAAGTGAACGGTCCTGCCTTTATTCACTGTCTGGCCGTCTGCCCGACAGGATGGCGGTGTCCGTCGGACGCGTGCATCAAGATGGGGCGTTTGGCTGTGGAGACCGGCGTATTCCCGCTGTACGAGGTGGAAGATGGGAAATACAAAATGACCATCGAAATGCCCAAAAAGCTCCGGCCCATTGAAGATTATCTGAAGCCTCAGGGACGATTCAGGCATTTAAAGCCCGAACAAATTGAGATTTTCAAGGGAATGGCGATGCTTGAATACAATAAAGTGTTGGAGAGGGTTAAGCATTCAAAATCCTGGTCGGACATGAAAAGCTAAGGTGTTAATTACACGGGATAAGGTGATTGAAGCATGAAGACAATGAAGACCATAGAAAAAACGGTTAAAGACATCATTAAGAAATACGATGGCGATAAGACGGCTATGATCGCTATCCTTCAGGATGTCCAGGAAGAATTGAGATACTTGCCAAAAGAAGCGCTGACCTCAATCAGTAAAAAAATGGAGGTGCCCCTCACCAGGATTTATGAGATTGCAACGTTTTACAACGCATTCAGCCTTAAACCTCGGGGCAAGTACGTGATTGAAGTGTGCGCCGGTACGGCATGCCACGTTCAGGGTGGATCCAATCTGATGGACAGGCTGGAGCGGGATATGGGTGTTGCTTGCGGCGAAACGACGAAGGATAAGATGTTTACCCTTGAAGAGGTCAGATGCCTCGGATGTTGCAGTCTGGCCCCTGTCGTACGGATAGGCGCTGATGTTCATCCTTACTTAACTCAGGACGAAATTCCGAAGATTATGAGAAATTACAAATAATAGGGGTGGTAAAGTGAGTAAGATCAATACGCTTGAAGATTTGAACAAGGCAAAGAAGAGAGGGCTGGAAGCGATCATCCCGTCAAAGACGAAAATCATGGTGGGGATGGGGACGAGCGGAATTGCCTCGGGGGCACAGCAGGTGTATGATGCCATGGCGGGAGAAATAAAAAAACGGAAGCTGGACATTATCCTGAGTAAAACAGGAGCCATGGGGATGGATTGCATAGAGCCCTTGGTCGATGTCATGCAGCCGAACAAACCGCGTCTGGCATACAGCAAGATGACCGCCAAGAAGGTACCGGAAGTCCTTGACCAGATTGTCAAAGGCGCTGTTGACGGCCTCAAACCCGTCTACAGAATGGATGAAGAGGATTTCGTCTGTCTGAATGAGAAGAAACCTTATGCAAAGGGTCCTGTATCGAAAGACCTGAAAGATATTCCGGCCATAGGGAGTGTAAATTTCTATAAGAAACAGATGAAACTGGCGACCAGAAACTGCGGTATGATCAATTTTGAGAGTATCGATGAATACATCGCCAAAGGCGGTTACTTCAGCCTTTTTAAGGCCCTCACCAAAATGAAACCGGATCAGATCATTGAGGAGATCACTGCGTCAGGTCTGAGAGGCCGCGGCGGCGGAGGATTTCCCACCGGTGTGAAATGGCAGACCTGCCGGCGCGCCCATGGCGACATCAAGTATGTGATCTGCAACGGTGACGAAGGGGATCCCGGCGCTTACATGGATAGAAGCGTTATGGAAGGCGATCCTCACAGCGTCATCGAGGGCATGATCATTGGCGCCTATGCCATCGGTTCCAGCGAAGGGTTCATTTATGTCAGAAACGAATATCCCTTGGCCGTCGCCAATCTGCAGCGGGCAATCAGTCAGGCAAGGGAATGCGGATTCATCGGCAAGAATATTTTAGGCTCGGGTTTTGACTTCGATCTGAAAATCGGCAAGGGCGCCGGTGCATTCGTTTGCGGTGAATCGACGGCCCTGATGACATCTCTGGAAGGCAAGGCGGGAGAGCCGAGAGCAAAATATATCCACACCGTTGAACACGGTCTGTGGGACAGGCCCTCCAATCTGAATAACGTGGAAACCTGGGCGAATGTTCCTGCGATTATCAGCAGGGGGGCAAAATGGTTCTCCAGTATCGGTTGTAAGAACAACTCAGGAACGAAGGTCTTTTCTCTCGTCGGGAAAATCAATAATATCGGTCTGGTCGAGGTCCCCATGGGGATACCGCTGAAGGATATTATCTATGAAATCGGCGGTGGAATTCCGGGTGGCAAGAAATTTAAGGCCGTTCAGACCGGTGGTCCTTCAGGCGGATGCCTGCCCACCGCTCTGATCAATATATCCGTTGATTTTGACGCCTTGTGGGAAGCGGGCTCGATGATGGGTTCCGGCGGCATGATTGTCATGGATGAGACAACCTGTATGGTTGATATCGCCAGATACTTTATTGACTTTCTCGAATTCGAATCCTGCGGTAAGTGCGTTCCCTGCCGCGAAGGGGTTCAGAGGATGAATGAAATCCTGCATGATATCTGTGCCGGAAAAGGAAAAGAAGGAGACATCGAGCTTCTGGAATCCATGTCTCAGGGACTTGTCGACGGGGCTTTGTGCGCCCTGGGCAGCACGGCTGCCAATCCGATCTTGAGCACCCTCAAGTATTTCCGGAATGAGTATGTCGCTCATGTCCGGGACAAGAAGTGCCCTGCCGGTGTCTGCAAGGCCCTGATCCGTCTCAGTATCAGTAAGGAGAAATGTACGGGATGCGGCGTCTGCCTCAAGAAATGTCCTACTGAGTGCATAAGCGGTGAAAAGAAAAAGACACACGTGATTGATCAGACGAAATGTATCAAGTGCGGTGTGTGTAAAGAAAGCTGTAAATTTGACGCAATAATCGTAGAATGAAGGTAGGAGACATGGTAAACTTTATCATAGATGGGAAGAAGGTTGAGGCTGAAGAAGGTGCAACAGTACTTAAGGTTGCTCGTGCAAATAACATAGGGATTCCAACCCTGTGCTGTCATGAATCAGTTGCTCCGACGGGATCTTGCCGCCTTTGCGTGGTTGAAGTGAAGAAGGGCAAGCGAACGAGGATCGTGACGTCATGCCTGTATCCTGTAGATGAAGGTATCGTTGTTGATACAAAGTCGGAAAGGGTGATGAATGTCCGAAAACTGGTGATGCAGCTCCTCATGGCACGGTGTCCCGAGTCGGATGTGCTCAAGGACATGGCCAAAGAGATTGGCATTGAACCACAACCGGCCTTTCGTCCGGAGACGGATAAGGGGAAGTGCGTTTTGTGCCGTCTGTGCGTGAAGGCCTGTGAAGATGTGGTGGGTGTGAGCGCCATTGGTCTGATTGCCAGGGGGAAGAAGAAAGCCGTCGGCACCCCGTTCAGTGAAGACTCAATGGTTTGTATCGGCTGCGGAGCGTGCGCGTATATATGCCCGACGGAACACATCGTCATGGAGTCTTTTGGTACGAAACGGAAGATCTGGGGGCGCACATTCAAAATGCAGGCCTGTGACAAGTGCGGCAGGTATTTTGCCCCGGTAGATCAGTTGAAGTTCATCAGTCAAAAGACGGGAACTCCGATGAGTGACCTTGTAACGTGTATAAGTTGCAAGTAACAGTCGGTGTCGTTCTCTAAAAACGATTGGCAGACGGTACGCCGAAATAAGTATCTGTCCGTAGTCGTTAGGCAGTAGCTGACTGCTGAAAACATAAGTGCAGGAAAAAACGAAACCCCCCGTGAGCGTACCGTTCACAGGGGGTTTTTTATTTTATTTCTCTTTGACACCTCTTGTTATTTTTCTTATATTAAAATCGCTCTTTGCATCTGCATCATCAGATTGAACAGAAAGGGGGATTGATCATGTTTGAAAGCGTAGAAAAGCCCGAAGATCTGAGTCATGAGGATTTGGCAAGACTTATACTGGATATGTTTCATCGCACCATGGTGCATCACACGCTCTGGTTCTCTCAGGTTGAATATCAGATGGGCATGAAAAAGGCGTTTAATGTTTTGCGGGAGGCATGGAAGAACAGTTATGCCATTCAGATGAACAGGCTGGCTGGGGCTCTCGGTTTTGAGATGAAAGAGGGTGTGCCGAAGTCTCTTATGGACATGTCCAGGGAGAATCTTTACAATCTGATGGATGAAATAAGCAAAAATTGGCTTGTCGGAGATGGCACATGGTTTCAGGCCGTTGAAAGTCAATACGGGATATGGGATGCCAAACGATGTAATGATTCCTGCTGGACGCGTTTTTCTCCTTTTGAGGCGTGGTCAATCAAGCAGTTTCTGGATATGCCGGACGAAGCGGGTCTTGAAGGATTGAAGAAAGCATTGCAATTTCGAATGTATGCCAGAATAAATATCCAGTCCGTCATAGTTGAAAAGCCGGAGAGTATCATTTTTCAGATGAATGACTGCCGGGTTCAGGCTGCGAGAAAACGCCGGGGCCTTGAAGATTACCCATGTAAATCCGCTGGACTTGTGGAGTACACCTCTTTTGCGGAGACCATTGACGGGAGGATCAAAACAACGTGCATCGGCTGTCCTCCGGATCAACATCCCGAGGAATGGTTTTGCGCCTGGCGATTTGAGCTTATTTAGAAAAAATCAGGCAGTCTTATTCCTGAAGACGGCTCGTCTGGCCGTCTGATCGTAGTATTCTTTGCGGAGAGATGCATTCGTCTTGACACATCGACGCATTTTTTCTATAGTTATTTCAATAATCCGAGGTTCATTTCACCGTCGTCTGCGTATTTATGGCATGTATTCAATGGCAATCAAAAAAATAACGTTATGCCTGTGTTTTTTAGCGCTTTCTTTTGTTTTTCAGACGGAACTGTTTGCCGTTTCCTCGGTTAAGCTTAAGGCGAAGTCCGCCATCCTGGTAAATGCAGCAACCGGCAAGATCCTTTATGCCAAAAATGTGGACAAGCCTATGCAACCGGCATCCCTGACCAAAATTCTCACCCTTTATCTGGTGCATGAAGCCATCAATGAAGGGAAAATTTATCCCTCAGACGGCGTTAAAATCAGCACCGATGCCTATTTTACAAGCGGATCAAGCATGTATCTCGAAGACGGCGCTGAGGTTGAGCTGGAGGAGCTGATCAAGGGGGTCGCTGTGGCTTCTGCCAATGACGCGTCTGTCGCCATTGCCGAGTATCTTGGAGGCGATGTCGGGTCATTCGTGAAAAAGATGAATGCAAAGGCGCATAAACTTGGCATGAGTCGGAGCTATTTTAAGAATCCAAACGGCCTTCCTGCAAAGGGACAGGTATCTACGGCTCGAGATATTGCGAAGCTGGCACGAGCCTATATCCGTGATTTTCCAGAGTCATTGAATCTCCATGCCATGCAGTCTTTTACGTACCGCAACATCACCCAGACGAACCATAATGTCCTCCTGAAACATTATCCCGATGTGGATGGATTGAAGACCGGTTTTGTCAGGGCTGCAGGATTTCACCTGATTGTCACAGCCAGGAGAGACGGCACGCGGCTGATTGCCGTGGTTATGGGTGAGACGAACCCCGTAATAAGGGCACAGGAAGCGGCAAAACTCCTGGATATAGGTTTCAGAATGACGAAGGCGGGAGAAAGAGCATCCCGTACGTCCTATATAAGCGTTAGGGAAGTTGACTGCCCGTATGAATAGAATAATCCCGATGCGAACCCCTTCAAAGGAAGAATGCTTTAAGCTGATGTGGGAAACGGGGATGCTCCCGAATATCGTTGCCCATTCCCTCCAAGTATGCCTCGTAGCCACCTTTCTTGTGAATCATCTGGAAGAACATGGAATCGACCTTGACTGTGACCTTGTGCAGACGTCGGCGCTTCTCCATGACATAACAAAGACCCGCAGCCTGACAACGGGGGAATTTCATGCCCTCACTGGGGCGGAATTCATAAGACGCATAGGCTATCCCGATGTGGCCTACATCGTCGGTCATCACGTCATCCTGGATGAAAATAATGTGTCGGATAAACCTCTTTGCGAAGCTGAGATTGTGAACTATGCAGACAAACGGGTCCTCCATGACAGGGTGGTATCTTTGCAGGAGCGTATGGATTACATCCTTGATAAATATGCGAAACATCCGGGAGACAGAGAACGTATTGCCCGGAACTGGCTGAGGGCACAAGATTTGGAAAGAAAGGTGTTTGGCTTTTTACCGCTTTCTCCTGATGACCTTAACGGCCTGTCAGGATCGGATAATCTGTCTGCAGCGATAACGGAGTATCATGCCTTCTGTTCCCGGTTTCTCGTTCAAACGTCCCATGCATCGATTCCATTTGACGAAATCCCCTCAATAAGGGTAGATTCACCGAAATAATTTGCCTTTCAAATATTTTAACGTTAACCTGATATTCCGACACACATTTCCAATAAGAAGGAACACAGCGATGCGGAATCTCACAAATGATGCCCACAACGCAGAGATTTTTCACTCCCTTCGGTCGTTCGGAATGACCGACAGCAGGAAGTATCGGCGTTTTATGAAAAGTGTGTCCGTGGGGGCAGCCTCTGACGTGAAGCGAACCATTCCCAGGGTGGCGCTTCCCGGCAAGGGGAATATTTATTTCAATGCGGGGCGTACGGAATGCGCACCCGGTCAGGAGGTAGAGTATGAAGGAAAAAGAGATGGATTATTTCGTTGCCCTGTATGATGTAGCCAGGGTCATCAACGCCTCTCTCGAACCGTCAATGGTTCTGGAGGAGATCGTGCAATGTGTTGCAAAGGCCATGCATGTCAAGGCCTGCAGCATCCGGCTCCTGGATTCACGGGAAAAGAAGCTTGTGCTGGGCGCCGCTTATGGGCTTTCTGAAGGTTATATTCATAAAGGCCCGATTTTGATTGAGGAAAGTGGTTTGGACCGGAAGGCCCTTCAGGGGAAAACAACCTGGTTAAACGATGCCCAGACGAACAAGGATTTTCAGTATGGGGCCAAGGCCAAGGCAGAAGGCATAAGATCAGTGCTCGTTGTCCCTCTCTTGTTAGAGAAAAAGGCCGTCGGCGTTCTCCGGGTGTATGCGGACAGTGTTCGTGAGTTTAAAGATCGCGAAATCAAGTTTCTTGAAGCCGTTGCGAACCTGAGTGCCATTGCTCTTGATAATGCCCGGCTTCACACGACGCTGCAAACCAGCTGTGACCTTATGGCAGCCCATAAATACCGTATAGACGACAACTGAGAGGAGGAGACGATGATTCGCCTTGGCATTAATGGCTTTGGAAGAATTGGGAGGCAGGTTCTTAAGGCCGTCCTGAAAAGATATCCCGAAACGCTGGCTGTCGTTGCGGTCAATGACCTCTTCGACGTGGAAACCAACGCCCACCTCTTCAAATATGATACAAGTTATGGTCGCTATTCCGGGGAGGTTAAAGTCAAGAAAGGCGGTTTTTTTATTGACGGCAAGTTGATCAAGAATTTATCCTTCCGTGATCCCGCATCCATTCCCTGGGATGATGAAGGGGTGGACATTGTCATTGAAAGCACCGGTCTTTTTGTTTCCGGCCCCAAGGCTTCCGCCCATCTTGAAGCCGGCGCAAAAAAGGTCATCATCACAGCCCCCGCCAAGGAAGAGGATCTGACAGTGGTCATGGGGGTTAATCATAAGGACTATAAACCGGAGAAACACCACATTGTATCCAATGCTTCCTGTACCACCAATTGTCTGGCCCCCCCCGTCATGGTCATTCACAAGGCATTTGGAATTGAAAAGGGGATGATGACCACCATACATTCCTATACCAACGATCAGCGTATTTTAGATCTGCCTCACAAGGATCTGCGAAGGGCCCGTGCGGCGGGACAGAATATTATTCCGACGACGACCGGCGCAGCAAAGGCGCTGTCCCTGGTGATTCCCGATCTTGCCGGTCGCTTTGACGGTTATTCACTCCGTGTCCCCACGCCAACGGTTTCTATCGTCGATTTTGTGGCTGAACTTCGTACAAAAACGACAACGGATGAACTGCGGAACGTTCTCAAAATTTCGGCACGAAAACAATTAAAGGGAATCATGGCCTGCGAGGAATCCCCGCTGGTATCCATGGACTTCAAGGGGGATGACCACTCTTCCATCATTGATGTCGAATTCACCCAGGTCTTGCGGGACAACATGGCCAAAGTAGTGTCGTGGTACGACAACGAATGGGGTTACTCCTGTCGCGTTGCCGATCTGGCCGATTACATGGCGCAAAGAGGTCTTTAGGCAAGGCATGAAGCGTATTCAAATTCTGGTCATTGATGATGATGCCGTTGCTTGTGAGTTTCTCCAGGAGGCCCTTTCGCGGGAAGGATATGCAGTGGATGCCTTCACATCCGGGAAAGAGGCACTTAAAAAAGACCTTTCTCGATATGAACTCCTCATGTCCGACATCCGGATGCCTGAAATTGACGGCCTCCAGTTTCTGAGACATGTCCGCGAGAAATGGCCGGAATTGCCGGTTATCCTGATGACGGCGTACGGGTCTCTGGAAACGACGATGGAAGCCCTGCGCCTCGGTGCATGGGACTACATCAGCAAACCATTTTCACCTGAAGCAATACGAGCCATGGTGCATAAGGTTCTGGAGGTCAGGGATCTCCGTCAGCGCCGTATGCACGGTCAACCCAAACTCATTGGAGAACCTCAATTCATCGGATCATCCGCGACGATGGTTGGGTTTTATAAGCAACTTGCCCGGGTGGCCGATTCACCGGCCAGCGTATTGATCGAAGGAGAAAGCGGGACGGGAAAAGAACTGGCAGCGAGATCACTCCATCAGTTGAGTGCGAGGCGTGACAAACCGTTCCGGCCCGTCCACTGTGGCGCCATTCCCGATACCCTCCTTGAATCGGAACTTTTCGGATACGAGAGGGGTGCCTTTACAGGGGCCGATCACATCCATGAAGGGATTCTTGAGGCCTCTGAGGGTGGTACCGTATTTTTGGATGAAATCACGGAGATGTCTACGGCGCTTCAGGGAAAGCTGCTGCGCTTCATGCAGGATGGAGAGGTTCGAAGACTTGGGGGTAATAAGGTCCGTCACGTCGCTGTCCGGGTGGTTGCGGCGGCCAACCGGAATATTGATGAAGAAGTGGGGAAAGGAAATTTCCGGTCCGACCTTCTGTACAGATTTGTCGTGCGTTTGCGCATGCCGCCCCTGCGTGAACATAAGGAAGACATGGCCCAGTTGGTTGAGTCTCTCCTGAAAAAACTCGGTTATCCCTCTGTCCGGGTTTCTGATGAGGCAATGGAACTTTTCATGGCGTATGACTGGCCAGGGAATGTTCGCGAGTTGCAGAATGTCCTGGAGCAGACGCTGCTTCTGTCTCCTTTTGTCGTTATTCTTCCGGAGCATCTTCCGGCAAGATTTTGCCTGAAGGAAGACGCGTTTCTTCCCCTTTTGCCCCCTCTGGAAGAAGCTGAGCGGAAACAGATCATCCAGACCCTGCAGACAACTTCCTGGAATCAGAGTCAGGCGGCCCAGTTGCTGGGTATTGATCGTAAGACACTCAGAACCAAAATCCAGCGTTACGGGCTGCTCAAAGAAGAGTTGCCGTGAAGATTTTCCATTGCGGAACCGGTGTCAACGACGGGAAAGTATAGAATGATTTGAGTGCCTTCATGGGGGTGGCTTTTGATCTCGATCCGGCCACCGTGGATCTTGACGATGTCCTGTACAATGGCAAGTCCCAAACCCCGCAGTCCTTCATCGGTATGGGTGCTGAAGAAGGGTTCACAGACTCTTTGCATCAGTTCGGGGGGAATGCCGGGGCCGTTATCCTGAACGGTGATCGCGATGGTATGATTCTGTGGTACGCCGGAGGCGGCTACGGTGATGTTACCACCGTCAGGCATTGCCTCGAGGGCATTCTGGATCAGATTAAAAAGGGCGGTCTGAACGCGGTAGCGGTCCACATAAAGAAGCGGTGTGTTCTCATCCACATGTACCATGAGTTGAATGCCGGACTTCTGCATCAGCGGTTCAACAAGGGTTAACGTTTCATTCAGCAATTCAGAAACCGACGTGGCCTCAAAGTGGGGTTCCGGCAGCCGTGTGGCACGGCGGACATTCTGAATAACCGTGTTGAGCCGTTGTGTTTGCTGGACAATGAGCTCAAGTTTCCGGCTCGCGTCCGGCGGCCATTGATCCTGCTCCAGCAGAAGTTTGGCAAGGCCGGCAATGGAATGAAGGGGCGTTCCCAGATCATGAGCGAGGTTGGCTGTCAGGTATCCCAGCGCAGTGAGCTGCTGAAGCTGGTTGACCTGTTGCTGAAGCTGGATGACCTTATGGGTGGCTTCCTGCACCCGGTCTTCGAGGTGACGGTGCAGTTCGAGATTCCTGGCCATGACGCGCTCAATTTCATCGGCCATTAAATTGAAGTGGTCTGCCAGTTGACCCCATTCATCGAGCCGGGAAATGGGAATCCGCCTGATATATTGCCCCCGCTGAAATTCGTCTATGGTATTGATGATAATTTTCAGGGGCCGTCCGATAATCCACCGGTAACTCAAAGATAAAAAAAGTAAAATGGCAAGCAGGAGCCCGGTACTGCTGAAGAGGAGCAGTCGCTTCGCACGGGCCAATATTTCAAGCCTGGACTGGGAGAAGACGATCACGCCGATAAACGTCTGGGAGTCCCTTTCTGATAAGAAGGGGTACAGCAGACCTAATGCGGGACTTCCATCGATGTTTAATTCAATGGATTGCACCTTGGTTTTTTCCGCAGCGGAACTGATTAAATTTTCCGGCCATTCATAGGCTACCCTGCCGGCGCCGACAATATATTCAATATAGCCATTTTCAATGGAAAAGATGTCTATCCGGGCAAGTCTGATGTCCGTCTGGACATGGCCTTCCAGTGTCTCGTCCAGGGCCGATAAGCCCTTCCGGCTCGGAAAATGCTGGTAGTATGTGCTGACCGTTTCCGCGAGGTCATAGAGCCTGTTAACCTGTTGCCCAACGAGAATCCTGTTTAACGCTTTTATCTGGATAAAACCCCAAATCGCCATCGTTACGGCAAGTCCGAAGACCGTCAAGACCATCAGGCGCGTTCGAACGGTCGTATGGTATCCTTTTTTAATAATCCTGTTGATGACGTCTCGTGCTGTTGACAATACCCCCCCCATAGATACCGATGACACTCCACCTTCTCATAACAAAAAAAATAAAATTATTCAATATTGATGGCCTCGTAAAAAGTCCGAAAATCCCTCTTTGTCATTCCGGACTTGATCCGGAATCCATTTTTTTCCAGTAGTTACATTTACTCTGGATTCCCGCCTGCGCGGGAATGACAAAAACGGGCCAAGATTGACTTTTTACGAGTTCATCAATATTCCTTGGCAACGAAAAAAAGGGCACAGAGATCACATCTCCATGCCCTTGACCGGGAGCGCATCCCGCATGCCCTGCCCTGCGGGCAGAGTGCGGTTGGGACTCTTATTTTTTGGAAGGTGCGGCTTCAATGGGAGCAGGCTTTATTTCCTTAGGGGGAATGGCTTTCTTTATAATCCTTTTCACGACAACAGGCGCCACCTTCATGGCAATGTTTTTGCCTTCTTTTTTGACATAGCTGACTTTTACTTTATCTCCGACCTTGATGTTTGCAGCGGGTTTGTCAAGAGCGAATTCCATGGCTTCCATACTGCCTTTTACGGTGCGTTCAACCATGATCGTGGTATCGGTTATTTCCTTGACGATTCCCGTAAAGCTGACCCTCGTTTCCTTGCGTGTCTTAATGGGGGCTGCTTTAGCCGGGTGTGTGTTGTAAGGAACGACGGAGGGCTTATCCGTGGCAAAGGCCAGTGCGCAGAAAGCGAATGCCAATCCCACAATGATCAACGTAAAACGTCTCATCCTGAATAATCTCCCTGTTCTATCGGCAATTTTAATATCTGTACTTTCAAGTATTTTTCTCTCCAGGAATGCTGTTTGTTATAAATTATAAAAACTTCTTTGTGCAATCTGCATACCATGAAGAAGTTAAGCTGGTTTAATCAATTAACTATTAAAAATTACGGACATTTTACTCGAAGTCACCGTTATGGATAAAGCGGGTATCGGTCATGAATGGAGAATTAAACCCCAGGCGATGAGGAATTTTTCATCAACATCCGAATTGCAGAAGGCATCATATCAATCACGACGGGTAAACGGCCCGGCTGCTCTCCATCGACATCAAGAAGGACGGGTTCGCTGGATAAAGCCTCTACCTTCCTGCCTGTCAGAAAGGATACTTCCGTTATTTCGTGGATTCTGCCGTTGTACAGTTTTGGAAGATGGCGGAATACCCCGGCCAGGCTCAAGTCTCCAATCACGGTGATGTGAAACAGGCCGTCATTGATGAGCGCCTCCGGGGCGACCCTCATACCTCCACCGTGATATTGTCCGTTGGCCACCGCAACGTTCCAGATTGTAACTTCCCGATCGTAACGTTCATCCACCTTGAGGCGGATGCTCTTTTTCCCGTAGTGAAGCAGTGTCATCAGCGTTCCCCAGATGAAGGAAATGAAAGGACCGAAGGCCTTGGAGGTTCTGTTGACACGCGCTACGACCTCTCCGCCAAGACCGAAACTCGTTATATTGTGGAAATAACGGATACAGGGCTCATCATGATGGTTTTTGTACTGAATCCTTCCTAAATCCATAAAACATGCATAACCATCCCGGATCGTGTCAAGAGATTCTTCAATTCTGCGGGGTATCGGTGCGGTTCTAACAAAATCACACCCTGTGCCGTTTGGAAGAAATCCGAGAAGGGCATCCGTCCGGATCGGGCCATTCTCATCCATAAATCCGTTAACCACCTCATTGAGGGTGCCATCGCCGCCGACGCAGACGATTAATTCGGCGCCGTCAAGGAGATTTGACCTGGCAATGCGGGTGGCGTCTCCCGGTCCCGACGTCAGGCAAGATTTGAAAGGCCCCAGGCGATCTTTCGCTGCGGCATGAATGTGAGACCATGCTCTCCCTGTGGAACCGTTCCCCGAATGGGGATTGATAATAAAAACGATTTTTTTTGAAGCCAAAGGGGCCTCCTGATCTATCATTTAGGCTTTCAGGCGTCGTAAGACCCAGCAATGGATAAAGAAGAACAGGGTAACCGCCCCACCGTGGCGGATCATTTTCTTTGCCACTTTCCTGACGTCTTTCTGCTGGTCCACTTTGCGATCGGCTAAATACATGCCGAGCAAACCCCGATTGATCATATGATGAAATCTTGCATTCGGCAGGCGTGAGATGCTGAGATCCGCCTGTCTGTAGAAGTGCATCAGCCTCTCCGTCATTTCATCATGATTCGGGTAGTAAGAGCAAAAATTCAAATCTCCCCCGGCACGATCTTCCTCCTGATCAACCAGATAATCGAGTAGAATGTGTAACCCCTGCACCCATGGGAAGTATGCGTCTTTAACCTGCCGTAACCGTTCGTCGGAGCAGTTTTTCTGAAAGGCATGAGCGACAAGGCAGAAGATTCCAAGGGTGGAACCGGCACATGCGGCGAATTCGTACCATCTCATTTCCGGCAGATGATCTCTATGCGAATCGAACCATGATTTCAGACGGGGGACGCGTTCATCAATCCTGACGTGCTTATGGACCTGGAGGTCGCAATAATAACCCGCCAGCTCGTGTAAAGCGGTGGCAATGTTATCGTAGGTCGGTAACTTTTCAAGAACCTCCTGACAGGTTTCTACAAGAGCGGACAGGTAGCCGCCGTCATTCTGCTCGTTTCGGAATCGGTAGTAAAAGGCAGGGGCTGCTCCGGGAGTGAGGGCGTGTGGCATGGATTCATGCAGAGCGCGGAAGTCATCCGGATCGAGGGAAGTGCTTCGATCGCATAAATTATCCAGATAATCGCTGATGGTCTGGTAAGCGATAATAAAACGTATTGCCTCATGGTAATGGGGCCCCGCGAGCAACGCGTATATAGCTCCTCCCTCGCAGTGAAAAGTTTTTGTTTCTATGCTCATCAATGCCTGCCTTCGGAGCTCCGGATCGGGGATACTCTCTGCACGCCGTTTCCATTCTCCCAGATAACGTCGAACATCGGGTCGGACCTGGAGCATGATCTTCGTTATCATTGTCCACGGGGAGGCTGGATCTTTCAAGCTGGGATGCTCCTTTACAGAATTAGATGGTGTTCCATCTCATAGCATAAGGTGTTTCTTAACTCAAGCGGCGGGGTTCTATAAGGAGCATCAAAGATAGGATACGCCAGACTGCAAAGTCTCAAGGCGACACGACATAACCTTCTTGACTTAATCATTATTAATCGCTATGATTAACTACGATTAATCAATAGGAGATACCCATGACTACCAAAGTGCTGACTGCACACATACCCTTGCCATTGGCCGAGAAGGTCGACCAGTTGGCCACCCGCCTGGAGCGCTCCCGGGCATGGATCATTAAGCAGGCATTATCCGCATGGATAGACCAGGAAGAGGAGCGTCAGCGACTGACAATAGAAGCGATGGCCGATGTCGATGCTGGCCGCGTCATTGACCACCAGGCGGTACAAGAGTGGGCGGAAGGTCTTAGCACCGAAACCCCGTTGCCGTTGCCGCAATGATGGAACTGAAATGGACCAGCAAGGCGCTTTCCGATCTGGTGCGGCTTTACGATTTTCTGGCGCCGGTTAACAAGCAGGCCGCCGCCCGCATCGTGCAATCACTGACGGCCGC
>JAPLJQ010000531.1 GCA_026388495.1 Deltaproteobacteria bacterium
CATCCAAAAGAGCCCCAGTACCCGGCCGCCAACAGATTTCAAGCTGACGCCGAAACAGACACCTGACGTCATGGTAGAGCCCACCCAGTAAATGCCGGAACCAATACCCCGGATCAGCCCTTCTCCAAAGTGCTCGGGGTTGCCCTTCCTCTCGATTCGCCAAAAGATAAATCCGAGTAATAACAATATCATCAGGAGAACAATAATAATCTTCAAAGTGCCCCAGGAAATGAATAGCTTCAGGGCTGCCAACCAGGGGTGGTCTTCCGTATCGTGAAGGGTTGCCACGGCTACGCGCGTGCTGGCAATGGGCACTGTGAACTCAAAAAGCTGTTCACGCTGCGAGGTAATGATAACGGCGTCGGCCGATAAATCTATAGAACCGTTCTGAAGAGAATTCAAGACTTCTTCCTGAGTCATCTCCTTCAGTGAATAATCCAGTTTCAAGTCCCGGGAGATTTGACGCCAGAGATCAACCGTTAATCCGGCCCACTCTCCTTGCTCATTCTTGAATGTATAAGGCGGATCAACGGCAATGCCGACGACGAGCTTTTTCCCGGCGGCAGACGCAGACGTCCATCCGGCATCCATGATCCAAACGCCCGACTGCAAGAGCACGAAACACAGGATCGGTATCAAAATCCGCTTTAACATCGATCACCTTTTCACCGGATAATGAAAGTCAAAAATCCCCCTTGCATTCCCCTTTGTCAAAGGGGGAAAACGCACCTTTCTCCCTCCCCTTCAAGGGGCAGGGGCACAGATACTGAAACTCCCTCCCCTTCAAGAGGAGGGTTGGGGTGGGGATGAGTCTGAAAATCATACGATGGACAGCCCGATGTGTCAATGGGATATTGACCGTAAAAGACAAGGTATGACGCCATGTTTATATTACCTTGGGCCTGAAATAATTTTGACATGAGGGGAGAATCTATCTATACTCCCTCCACGAAGAAAAGCATGATCATGGACTGAGGGATGCTAAAAGAGTCTCTCCGAAGGAGGACAATAATGAATTTCTTTACGGCGAAAAAGTTTTCTTTTATTTCAAAGGCCCTGCCTGAAGACACCTTTGGAGTAATAAGCATGAAAGGCTCGGAAGGGATATCCAAACCCTACGAATTTGAGGTCATGCTTGTTTCGGACAATCTCGAAATAGATTTCGATGTGATAATGCAAGGCACTGCCAAGCTCGTATTCCACCGGGAAACAGGGGGAGATGCGATTTACAACGGCATCATTACCCATTTTGAGCATCTTCATGCGATCGGAGGTTATGCCTTTTATCGGGCCTATCTTGTTCCCAGGCTCTGGTGGCTGTCTATTACCAAGCATAACCAGATTATCCTCGATAAATCCATCCCGGAGTTTGCCCAGATGGTGCTTGTCGATGGCGGTCTCACGCAGAATGATTTTGAATTTCGCCTCCAGGGCGCCTATGATCCCGTTGAATACGTATGCCAGTACAATGAAAGCCACCTGAACTTTCTCTCCCGCTGGCTTGAACGGGAGGGCATATACTATTATTTTGACCAGACTGAAAGTGGCGAAAAGGTGATCTTTACAGACACACGCCTGGCCCACACCGAACTCTCCGCGGGCAAGGTGCTCACCTATTCACCCCCTTCCGGACTCGAAGCCCTGCGCGCCGCAGAAGTGTTGACGTCCTTTCATTGCCGCCGGAGCTTAATGCCGGAAAAGGTGTTTCTGAAGGATTACAACTACCGGAAGCCTTCCCTGGAAATGACCGGTGAGGCGAATGTGGACCCGAGAGGACGGGGCACGGTTTTCTTTTACAACGAACATATCAAAACACCCGAAGAGGGGAAACGCCTTGCTAAAATCAGGGCCGAAAGCATTCTCTGCCGACGCGAAGTATATCTTGGTGAAGGATCAGTTCCGTTTATGCTGCCCGGCTTTACCTTTACCCTCGAAAAACACTACCGGAAAGGCGTTAACCAGAACTACCTGATTACCGATATCGATCATGAAGGCAATCAGACCGGCTATCTGCTGGCAGGTATCAGCGTGGGACGGAGCGGCGATGAAGAACATAAAGTTTATTATCTCAACTATTTTACGGCCATCCCCGGGACAATCCAGTTCCGACCAGAGGCGAAGGCGGAAAAACCGAAAATTTCCGGCACGATCACGGGAATGATCGATGCGTCGGGGAGCGGTCAATATGCAGAGATTGATCCGCAGGGCCGGTACAAGATCCTGTTCCCCTTCGATTTGTCCGGCCGGACCGGCGGGAAGGCATCGAATTGGGTCCGGATGATTCAGCCTTATGCCGGCTCCGACCACGGTATGCATTTTCCCCTGCACAAAGGAACGGAGGTGCTGATCACCTTCATCGACGGCGACCCGGACCGGCCCATTATTGCCGGAGCCGTGCCGAATCCCGGGACCCCGAGCCCCGTCAGCGGCGACAACCAGACGATGTCGGTCATCCAGACGGCAGGCCAGAACAGGATTGCCATCGAGGATAAGGCGGGGAGTGAACGCATCCTCCTCCATTCACCGAACCAGGGAAGCTATGTCCGCATCGGGGCCCCCAACGACCCGCCTCCGGCGGATGCGCCAAACTGGAAAGGGGATACCATGAAACCGGATCCAGACGAATTCGGGATGCATCTTTATACAGACGGGTTGCTCGATATTGAAGCGGCGACGGCAAATACGTTCGTCCTCGGGGAAGTGATTGATACCACCGGTGGGGTGTATATAGATACCATTCTGGGGGCGGATTTCGATACCGTAATCGGGGAGAGGATGATTACCAGCGCTATTGCCAGCCAGGAGTTTTCGCCCACAAAATGGAGCTACAGCGCCACGGATACAGAAATAAAAGGGATGAAGACCGAGATCAACGAGACGAAAGCACTTTTAGTGGAGGCACATGAAAAGATAGCCTTTACCGACTTCGATGTCTCTACCCTGAAAACAGCGCTTGCTACTCAAAAGACTGACATAGCGACCGATTATACGCGAGCCATAACAACCGCGACCGAAGCCTTAGCCACTCGTACCGAGGTGGCTGGCGAATTAACGAGAGTCTTTGGGGAGGTGACTCAGGCAATTGGCTCCAAGCTGGAAACCATGGGCGAGGGTATTAGAGCTGGAGGGACAGCATTGACAACTGTTGGTGAAAGCACGACATTGATCGGTACCAAAATGGAAACAGCCGGCGAATCCATTTCTACTATCATGTCCGAAACGACGATAAATGCCGAATCAGTTAGAGTGGCAGGCTTGGTGAACATCATCTGATGTATCGTTCCCACGCCCCTGCTTTGCCTGCAAGGAAACGATGAAAGTCTATAAGAAAAACCAGCATTCCCTGTTCGTGAAACCCTTTGGGGTGCAGGACAAGCTCTATCTGGCCCTGACCGTTTTTGTCTATTTCGACCTCACGGCCCCCGATGATCCCCTTACCGAACAGGAGTTGTGGAAAACGATCCCCGATCAGTTAAAGCCCACGCCCGTTCTTGATGTTGGGATGCCGAAACCGCACGGGGAGGTGCTGCTTACGGGGGCGTGTTTTTCCCCCCGAGGGACGGTCCGAAACGCCTCCACGGTTTCTTTCCGGGTAGGCAACCTCCGCAAGGAAATAGCCGTTTTCGGCGACCGCTGGTGGCAGAAAAATAACGCCGGCGTAAACATTATTACCGACCCGGTTCCTTTTTCCGCGCTGCCCCTTACCTGGCGCAACGCCTTCGGCGGAGAGGATTTCGCTGCCAATCCCCTCGGGAAGGGCATTACCCCGGTGGTCGGGAAAGATGGGGAACTCCTGACGCCGCTGCCGAATATTGAATACCGGAACAGGATCATCGGCTCGCCTGCCGATCGGCCGGAGCCCGCCGGATTCGACGTCGTTGATATGATGCGGCCGCAGCGGCAGAAAAAGACCGGGACCTACGACGATAAGTGGCTGAAAGAACGGTGGCCGTATTTCCCGGACGACATGGATTATGAATATTTCAACTGCGCACCCGCAGATCAGTATCGCGACGGTTTTTTCCAGGGAGGCGAGGCGATCGAGATCAAAAACATGCACCCCGATATGCAGCTTATCCAATCGCACGTGCCGGAACTGCGCATTCGCTGCTTCGTCACAAAAAAGGAGGCGCCAAAATCGGCGGTGGAGGTTTTCCAGAATGTCACCACCCGCGTGGATACGCTGTGGCTCTTCCCCGCGATCCTGCGCGGGGTGGTCATGTACCGGGGCACGACGGAGATATACGACGAAGAATACGAAGACGTCCTGCGGATCTTCATTGCCACGGAGCGGCGGCAAGACCCGCCCCTTCCCCTGGAACATTACCTGGAGGAGCAGAAAAAGGCCATGGACATGACCGTCCCCTTGGATATGGCCCCCCTTCAGGAGGCGGCGAAGAAGATCGGGGCGATGATGAAACGGGTCAAGAAGATACCGAAAGACATTGATCATTCCATCAAGATGGCCACCGGAAAAGCCCCGGTCATGCCCCGAACCCCTGCGGAGACGGCAGCCGCGGGCCAGCAGGTCATCGGAGACAACCTCGCCCTCCTCGACCGGTTGGAGGCCCAGTCCCGGGATTTTCAAGGCCAATATGGTCATCTTGTCAAAATTGATCTGACCATGTTCGACCGGATGAGAGGGGCCCTGCGGGCGACCTCGACCACGATCGGTGAAAGCCTGACCCATATTGAAGCGGTGACGGCGAAGGCAGGGGCGGACGCGGCGGCGGCCCTCAAGGCAGGGGCGGCGAAGGTAAGGATGAACGTCCCCGCCGCCCTCCTCGATAAGGCCGGGTTTGCCCCGGAGGAATTGCTGGACCGCAAGAAAAAGGTCAACCCCTGGCACGATCGAGGCTTTCCCCTGATTGTGCAATGCCGGCGAAATCTTGAGGCAGACCGTGCCGCCCTTAACGTCCTCCATGCCCTCGGCATCGAGAAAGATACGATCAAGCGGGCATGGCTCGGCATAAACCCCGCGGAAATAAAGGACTCAAGGGCTATCTGGGGCCTGAAGCCGTCCCCGGACGCCCTAAAAGACGGTACACCGGAGGAGGACCTTGTCATCCCGGCCGGTCTGGTCATGCCCCGTTTCAACGAGGCCGTTTTAAACAAACTACTGATCCTGAGGGGGACACCTTGCGGCAAGGTGTCCCCAGGCGGCTGGCAAAAAGACGGATCAGTGGCTGGATGTGAGCTTGTTGACGGTTCCGACGCCACGCCGCTGCTTTTCATTGCGGAGGATGACGCGCCGGTCGTCGCCGTATCCGATGAGATTCAGGCTCTCCTGCTGGAACAGGAGATCGGCGATGCCTGTTCGGTCATTGTGCTGGCCAGGCCCGATGAGAAACCGTCCCCGGATGGCGATGTCCAGATCAAAGGGGCGGAGGTCTTCCTGGTGGTTATGCCGGAGAAAGCAGCGCCCGGCGCCAAGGATTGGGAAGCATGGAAAAAAGCCTATCCCGATTCCCGGCCCTACGCCCTTCCCAAGGGCGCAAATCTCTTCGCCGCCCGGAGAATGGGCGTGGATATCCGCACCTGGATCATGGAAGCCTTGCCCGAGGCATTCCGCAAGAGGCACAAGATCGCCCCATCACTGCCGGAGCCGGGTAAACATCCCACCGCCGAGGACCTGACCGTGCCGATTCCCGCCATAGACGTCAAGGCGCTCGTTGATAAGTCGGGCCAGGAGATTCGCGCTTATCTGGATGGGAAGACGGGTGACCTGGTCGCCAAGCAGGGGCAGATGAAGGCGGAGCACCTCGCTCGTGTCGGGGATGCCCTGAAAAAGGCCGGCCTTGACCCTGATGTAGTATTGAATATCAACCCCAGCCCCCAGCCCACCTCCATCGCCGCCGCCGGGGATAGCATGACGGCGAAGCTCGCCCTCAGCGCCGCCGCCCTGAAAAAACAGGGAACTTTTACCCCGGACGTTGAACAGAAGTTTAACGAAATGTCGGCTGATATCAAGAAGATGAGCCAGAAGGGCCAGGCTCGTTACGATGAGGGCATGGCAAAACTCGCCGCGGCGAAGCAGACTGCCGCCGAGGCGTCGGTAAAAGTAGCGACACAGGAGATGCCCCCTGGGGCAAAGGCAACGTTTGCCAAGTTCGGCATGGATACGGACCGCATGGTAAAGAGGACCAGGGAAGAGGTCATCGCGATGCACGGCCGGGGCGAGAGCCTTGCCTTTGCCAGGCTCGCCGGAGTTGACCTGTCCGGTCTCGACTTGCACGGCATCGATCTTAACCAGGCCCAATGTCAAAAGACCAATTTTGCCGGTTCAATCCTGGACGGCGCCGATTTTACCCAGGTGATGGCCATGGAGGCGGACTTTACGGGCGCCTCCATGCAGAAGTCAAAACTGGACAAGTGCATGCTCATCAAGGCGAAGCTCAAAAAGGCCGATCTTCGGGCGGCCGAGATGAACCAAGCCACCATCAAGGACGCCGATCTGGCCGAGGCCGACCTGTCGGGAAGCACCCTATTCATGGTCACAATCATGAAGACTTCCCTGGTGAAAACGCGATTTAACGACGTCAAGGCCAATCTGTCCATCTTATCCGATGGGGACGCCTCCGATGCGGCATTCAAGGGGGCCCGTCTGGAGAGGTGTCTCATCCGCAGGCTGACCCTGGACCGGGCAACGTTCTCTCAGGCCGCCCTCCCCTCTACCATGTTTATGGAGGTAAACGGCGCGGAGGTCAGTTTTAACGGGGCAGATATGCACAAAACTCGCATGGGCAATAATACGCGTCTGCCCGAGGCCGACCTACGTAATGTCACCTTTACCCTGGGGTCGCTGCGCGATACCGATCTTTCGGGGAGCAAATTTACCGGATCATGCCTCGACGGGGCGCTGATTGAGAAGTGCGACCTCCACG
>JAPLJQ010000006.1 GCA_026388495.1 Deltaproteobacteria bacterium
TATCAACGGCTCATCCTCCTTGATCGTACCCTGTTCTACGAATAACAACTTGTCAATCTTGACCGTACATACGTCCTTGAAGTAATCTCTGATTTCCATTTCAAGAGAATGATAATCCCCTTGTGACTGCGTCGGTTCCACTTTCAGTGTTAATATGTCTTCATGGGCAGACCGGCTGATAAGGGCCTGAAATTTCATGTTTTGAAATTTTCCTGTTATTTTTTTGAGCTGATTGGGTGTAATGAAAAGCCCCCTGACTTTGACTGCGTCACCGATACGGCCCACAATACCATCCAGACGATAGGATGTTCTCCCGCAGGGACAGGGAGATTCTATTAATCTTGAGAGGTCGCCCGTACCGAAGCGAAAAAGGAAAAATATATTGTTAAATCGAGTTACAACGACTTCTCCGAAGTTTCCAGGTGAAACGCGTTTGCCCGTTATAGGATCGACAATTTCAACAAAGACTTCTTCACAGATGTGCCATCCCTTCTTTTCATTGCATTCGAATGCAATATCTCCGACTTCCGTTGCACCATACATCTGATAAGTATCAACGGCGTATCGCCTTTCGAATATTTCTCTCAACGACGGTTCGAGCGGTTCGGCGGCAAAACACGCACAGCGGAGTCTGAAATCCTTTTTAAAATCGTATCCCATTTCCTCCGCTTTTTTAATGATTGACATAAAAAAACTCGGGGTGCCTGTGAAGGCGGTGACACCCAGATCACGGATCAATTGAACCTGAATCTGGGAACTTGACGTTCCCGACGGTATAACGGTGGCGCCGATACGCCTCAATCCCCCATGGAAGGTCAGTCCGGCAGCAACCATATGGTATGAAAAAGCATTGAGAACCACATCTCCCTTTCTGATGCCGGCTGCAACATAAGCGCGTGCCCATAAGGGATCATTCTCAGAAAGGTGTGGTTCGTAAACAGGTCCTGGAGACGTGAATATTCGGTCAATCTCCTCATCGGTATTCTGGAACCCGCCGAAGGGAGGTTCCAGAGATTCCAGTTCAATCAGCTTTGATCTGGATAGAACAGGGAAACGTTCAAAATCATTCACTGTCTTTATAGTAGAGGAGGACAATTTCAATTCATCGCATATTCCTTTGATTCGGGAAGATTTCTGATAACCCAAGGTGACCATTTCCGAAAGTCGAAGGTCAATGAGGCGTTTTCGTTCATCAAAAGACAAAAATTCCTGATCGTCATAAAATTGCATCATATTGATTTTCCTTCTGCAGATAAGCTTGTTCCCGTATATAGATCAAAGCCAGCGTTTACGTCGCCGGTATGCTTTCACATCCTTATAAAATCTGTAAGTCCCGGAAGCGCCCATACCGAGATAAAATTCCTTGATATCAGGATTTTCGGCCAGATTGTGCGACGTTCCTTCCATGACAATTTTACCGTTTTCCATCACGTATCCGTAATCGGATATCTGAAGGGCCATCTGGGCATTCTGTTCAACCAGAATGATGGTTGTCCCTTGCTCTTCGTTGATTCTTTTGATTATCTGAAAGATTTCTTTGACAACCATGGGCGCAAGTCCGAGGGAAGGTTCATCAAGAAGCAGGAGTTCAGGGTGGGCCATCAGGGCTCTACCCATGACAAGCATTTGCAGCTCTCCACCGCTGCAGTATCCTGCCAGTGCTTTTTTTCTCTTTAATAGGGCAGGAAAGTAATTATAAACCAGTTCAATATCTTTTTTATAGGGTTTCCCCCATCTGATGGCGGTTCCCACCTTAAGATTTTCTTCAATGGTCAGGTATTTAAAAGGTTGACGTCCTTCAAGAACCTGGATAATTCCTCTACGGGTAATGAGTTCCGGGCTCTGATTCTGAATCTCAGTTTCTTGGTAGAGGATCGTTCCTTCCGTTACTCGCCCGTTTTCAGGCTTGAGGAGTCCTGAAATGGCCCTCAGTGTCGTTGTCTTGCCGGCGCCATTGCTCCCCAGGAGCGATATGATACCGCCCTTATGAAGAGAAAGAGAGACTCCCTTCAACACTTGAATAACATCAGAATATACGACGGATATGTTGTTAATATGTAATATTTTTTCGTCTGAAGTGGTCATTCATAATCCTCAGTAAGAAAAAGGCCAGAGCCTGAAACTGGAACGTATGATACGCCATACCTCTGCAAGACCACGTGGCTCGAACAGTATGAATGCGACAATGGCCGCTCCAAAAACAAATTCTCTCAGAGGCGCCACATTCAAACCGGCTTCTGTGAAGAGTTCCATGTTCATGATAATGTCCGTAAACCAGCGTAAGGCTTCATTCAAAATCATGATAAAGGCAGCGCCAAAGATGGAACCGGAAATACTACCAAGTCCACCAATGATGACCATGGCAATATATTCAACGGAAAGTCCCAGGTTGAACGGTTCTGTTGTGATGCTGACACTGTAATAGGCCCAGAGCGCTCCGGCAAAGCCAGCATAAAAGGAGCTGATCGCGAATGATAAAAGCTTGTACCTGAATACAGGGATCCCCATGCCCTCGGCGGCACGGTCGTTATCTCGAATGGCAATAAAAGCCCTGCCGTATTTTGTCCGTGATAAATTTACGGCAACCCAGACCATAACGATAAGAAGGGTGAAGATTGTCAGGAAAAAACCGCGATCACTGTTTACGGCAATCCCAAAGAGGGTAACGCCTGGAAGGGTGATCCCCATCGTTCCTTTCGTCAGGCCTTCCCAGTGGATAAGAACATACTCGATAATAAACTGGCCCGCCAGAGTGGCAATTGTAAGATAGAGTCCCTTCAGACGACCGGATGGGATGCCGAAGATCATGCCGATGACAGCTGTAATAATACCTGCCGATGGCACGGTTATAATAAAAGGCAGTTGACAGGCTGTGGCAAGAATTGCAGCTGAATAAGCGCCTACGCCTATAAAGGCGCCGTGACCCAAAGAAATTTGCCCCGTGTATCCGATAAGAATATTTAATCCTACCGCTGCAATGGATGCAATGCCGATCATGTTAAGGATATAAAGCAAATAAGGGCTTGTGTTATACGGAATGACGAGAAAGAGACAAGCAAGGCCGATCCACACCCACAGACGACCAAAATCTGTCTCAAAAATGGTCGTTTCCTGTTCGTATCGCTCCCTGTAATTCCCGCAGGGGTGGAAATGAAATTTTCTCATCGTTACACCCGCTCAATTTCCTTAAGACCGAAGAGACCGTAAGGCTTCACCAGGAGGATCAGGACAAGCACGATGTATGGCACGACATCACGCAGAGACGGCGACAGATATCCACCTGTAAAAGTTTCAAGAAGCCCGATAATAATTCCGCCGATGATCGCCCCGCCGATACTGTCAAGCCCACCCAGAATAACAACAGGAAAGACCTTCAGGCCGATGGCACTGAGATCATGCACATTTATACCATTAATGATGCCCAGCACGATGCCGCTCATTCCCGCTACGAGCGCCGCAATAGCCCATGAGAGGGCGAAAACCCTCTGGACATGGACACCAAGTGACAAAGCTGCCTTCTGATTATCCGCCACGGAGCGCATGAATATGCCCTGCGACGAATATTTAAAAAACAGGCCGAATAAAATCAGAAAGATAACGCCGACGATCAGGGCTGCCGTAAAGACAGGTGGGATGCTAAAGATATTCCATGAGATGCCAAGGGCCTCCGGTAGAAAATCCGGATAGGTGTGCAGATTTCCACCCCAGATGAGGAGCATCAGGCCTTTAAACATTGCAGCCAAACCGACAGTCAGCATAATGACGTAAATCAGGGGCTCTCCGATAAGGGGCCGCAAAAAAAGGCGTTCAATCAGAAATCCCAAGGCAAAACAGGCGACAAGAGTCACAATAAAGGCGACAGCGATAGGCAGCTTGGCCCAGGTTACAAGGGCCAAAAAAAAGAAGGCCCCCATTGCAAGCAATTCGCCATGGGCAAAATTAAGCACGCTCGATGACTTGAAAATCATTACAAATCCCATGGCAGACAGGCCGTACAAAAAACCGATACTGATTCCGTTAATAAGAAGCTGCATGAAAAAACTCATGGGTCATTCCTCATAGAACATTGATTATTTTCACGTTAGTTTCAATTTCACCGATCTGGCCGTCCCGGTAATGGACCTTGCCTGTGACATGGACCTCCTTGAGATCTCCATACATTGCCTCGATGAGTTTGATATAAAGGCCATAAACGAATCGCCTGCGAACCTTCCCGGTTCTTGTCAGTTCCTCGTCATCGGCATCCAGAAGCTTATAAAGCAAGATAAATTTGCGAATTTTCATGACACCTGGAAGCTGGTCGTTGACCTGCTTTACGTTATCCAAGATCAGTTCTTCGACGGCTGGCTGCTGGGAGAGATCCATATACGTCGTATATGGAATCATCTTTTCTTCTGCCCAGTTTCCCACGTTTCCCATGTCTATATTGATCAGGGCTGTAATATAGGGCCGTCCCTCTCCGAACATAACGGCTTCTTTGATAAACGGGCTGAATTTCAAACGCGTTTCGATAAAATCCGGTGAGAATGCCTCACCATCTTTGTTTTTTATAATGTCCGCCTTTCGACCTATGATCAGAAGGTGACCATCCTTGTCGATGTACCCGGCATCGCCTGACTTTAGCCATCCGTCGATGAATGCCTCTTCCGTAGCCCTGAAATCATTGTAATAACCGATGAAATTTGCGTCACTGCGGATCAGAACTTCCTGATCATCCGCTATTTTTACGAAAGTTCCCGGCAGAGGTTTCCCGACGGTTTCCGGTTTCACCTCATCATCCGGTTGTATCTGAAATATGCCGCAGGCTTCGGTCAGACCATAGCATTGTTTCAGATTCAGGCCTATTGCGCGGAAAAAGCGTATCACATCCGGGCTTATGGGATGCCCCCCTGTATATGCACTATTGAAACCCGAGCAGCCAATCCGATCAAGAAGGGGCTGATAGATCAGGATGGAAGCCAGCCCGTGTACGAGTTTTAAAAAGGGGAAAATCGCCATCTTCCGGGATTTAAGGTCAAGTACCCTCCGGCCAATCGCAACAGCAAGATGAAAAAAGTTACGTTTGATCCATCCTGAATCAGCCATTTTCACCATGACGGCTGAAGCAAGATCTTCCCAGAATCGGGATGAGGTGATGATAATGGATGGTCCGATTTCACGAAAGTCTTCTTCAATGGTTTCGGGTGTTTCCGGGAAATTCATGGTCATGCCGGAAAGAATGGCGACGCCAACGCCCCACATCTGATCCACAATCCATGCAGGCGGTGAAATGGACATCCAGTTGTCTCCGTTACGGATCGGTGTGGCGGCTATCCAGTTTCTGGCCATTTCGGTAATGTTGCGATGTGAAAGCATGGCGAGTTTGGACACGCCTGTCGTTCCGGATGTCTGTACCATGATGGCAACATTGTCTCGCTTGCCTTTTCTAAGTTCCTGTGTAAAAAAATCAGGTTTTTCCTCATTCAATCTGTCGCCCAGTTCAAGAAGATGAGCGAAGCTGAGCAGCCAGGGGTCATTCTGATAAGACGTCATTCCGGTTGGATCTATATAAATAACGCGGCGGATATGAGTGATTCTGTCACGACCTTCCAGGAGTTTGTCTACCTGTTCCTGGTCTTGAACAACGACATATGACGCCTGAATCCGATTAAGGGCAAAACATAGCTCCTCCACTATCGAAGACGTGAATAAATTCAGTGTGATTCCTCCAACGGACTGCCCGCCAAGTTCACTGAACAGCCATTCGGGAAGATTGCAGCCATTCGGGAAGATTGTTTGTGATGATACCGATGTGGTCTCCTCTTTTGAGGCCGAGAGCGCTTAATCCCAAACCAGTCCTTTTTACATAGTTGAAGTAATCATGCCAGGTGTAGGTCTGCCAGATGCCATATGCCTTTTCACGGATGGCTATTTTATTTCCCCCGAGTTGTTCAGCCTGCCTTGAAAGTATCTGAGGTAAGGTACCCTGGGTAAGAGATGAGAGCATCAGACAATACCTGCTTTCCTAAGTCTCAATCGTTTCACCCAGATATGCTTTGATCACATCGGGATGATTGCGAATCTCGTCAGGTGTTCCCTCTGCAAGCTTTTCGCCGAAATTAAGGACGACGATCCGATGGGAAATACTCATTACGATAGACATATCATGTTCGACAAGAACCATGGTCTGACCCCAGGATCCGTTAAGTTCAATCAAGAAGCGAACCATATCTTCCTTCTCTTCCAGATTCATCCCGGCGAAGGGTTCATCGAGAACAAGGAGCGCAGGTTCCAATGCAAGAGCGCGACCGAGTTCGACCCTTTTCATCAGACCGTAAGGCAGTGCGCCGACTTTTTTTTTGCGAATGGCTTGCATTTCAAGGAAATCTATGAGTTCTTCTAAAATTTGACGATGCCGGACTTCTTCACTGCGAACAGAAGATGAAAATAAACAGGCCAAACAAAAGCCGTAATGACAGTGGTTATGGCGGGCAAGGAGCATGTTGGATAAAACGGTCATGCCGGGAAACAGTTCTATATTCTGAAATGTCCTCCCGATACCGACACGTATGAGATGGTGAGTCGGCAGATTTGTGATATCCCGTCCGTTGAAAATGATATTCCCTTTCTGCGGTCTGTAAAAACCTGTGATGCAGTTCAACAGACTTGTTTTACCTGCCCCATTCGGACCAATGACAGCAAGCAGTTCTCCCGTACGCACTGACAGATCAACACCGTTGAGTGCCATGATACCGCCAAAGCTCAAAGATAGATTCTTGACAACCAGTTCGGCTTTTTTTTCTAACAACTTTTTTGAAGCAAATATGGTCGGTTTTCCCCGGAACGCCTTCATAACCATCCAATCCTTACTTCATGAACTTGATCTTTTCTCTTCCGGGGGTGAAGAAGTTCGTCAATGGCTTAAAGGAGCCATCTTCACCGACTTTTACAATTCTCGCCTTAAAAGAAGCTCCATGATCTGTATTTGTGTAGGTAATGTTTGGAACAAGGCCTCCGAAATCTTCATTACGGAATGATTCCATTGTTTTATTGATTGTCTCTGGATTGATGTCCTTGAACATTTGCTGTGATTTGATGAAGGCTTTTTCCATGATCATGGCAACGACAACGCCTTCCCAATATGAGGCATCGAATTTATTCACCGTTTTATACCGTTTCCATAAATCTTTCATCACGTTCATTCCCGCCGTTTTGTCTGAGGGCAGCCCTCCCGGAAACTGGATGCGAAGACGATCCCTTATCAGGCCCTTACCGAGCTTAAAAAAATCAGGATCCGTGGATGTCCAGGTTCCGAAAAATGCAGGATTATAGTTGATGCGGTCCGCACTCTTGAATGAAGTTATGATTGTAGCGGGGAGCATCTGCATGAAGATATAATCAGCGCCGCTTTTCTGCAGTCTCAGCAACTCTGTTGTCAGATCTACTGTTTTGGGGGGGAACTCTTCGATAGCCACGATATTGATATTGTTCCTCTTTGCGTATTCCCGGCATGGCTGATGAATGGATCGTCCATACGCATTATTGTATGTCAGAAGTCCGACCTT
>JAPLJQ010000430.1 GCA_026388495.1 Deltaproteobacteria bacterium
CGTGAACTTACCCACTTTTTTCAGATCCTGAGATGCCCATTTGGGAGCTTCTTCACTTGCTTTCATCTCTGGTGGATATATCAAATAGACCCGAGACGGAACCGCAAGGATGAGGATGACACCTACGGGGAGGAACCCCACAAACCATTCCGTCCACGTAAAGCTTATATTCACCGTCTTATTCACCAGCTCAAGGGCCAGGAGGTTAGGGGCTAAGGCGGTGATAAACATTGAACTGGTGACACAGGTAGCGGCAAAAGCCGTCCACATAATGTACGCCCCAATCTTGCGAGCCGTCTCTCCCGGATAAGAACCATAAAGGCCCGGCAGATTCCGTATGATGGGAAAGATGGTACCGCCACTCCTTGCGGTGTTGGAAGGAGTGAAAGGGGCCAGTATCAGGTCGGTAAATGTGATGGCATAACCTAACCCCAAAGTCTTTCTGCCTAAAAGCTTAACCAGGACGAGAGCAATGCGCCTGCCCAGCCCCGACTTTTCATAGCCCAGGGCAAACATAAACGCCCCGAAGATCAGCCAGACCGTTGTATTGGAAAAACCGGATAACGCCCATTTTATCGAGTCACCCGCCTTGGGACTGATTAGACCCAGAACCGCAACCAGGGTAACACCGATAAATCCGATTGCTGCCGCCGGAATAGGCTCCAGGATCAGACCCAAGATAACAGCGGTGAAAATGGCAAAGAAATACCAAGCATTCGGCTGCAAGCCTTGAGGAATCGGAATTACGCAGATGAGTATTCCTATAAGAATGGGCACAAGTTCTCTCCAATATGGTAACTTTTTCATGGTCTATTCACCTCCCAGTACATAGACTGCCCTCGATCACCAGCCCTCCTATTGCGGTTGGCATCTCCGGCATATTGATTTCTTTTGCATCGTCTTGAGTGCAAGAGGGATACCAGTATGGCGAGCTACTACAAACCGTTGGTATTGAAACCTTTGAAAATTTACACCCCATGTCATTGCGAGAAGCGAAGCGACGTAGCAATCTGACAATTGATCAATTACTTACAAGCTTTCTCCTTCCAGTCGAAATGACAAAGTGGGTATTTTTTAAAAGTATCATTACGATTGAAGTTGCGCTGGTGGTGTTGAATCAATCTGCATTTCAGGTATGACAGAAACTATAGGTATTGGGTGAGATTATAGGATATTCCGAATAAATCCGAAGGAGTGCAATGTATTTCCGAAAGTCGCAGGTATGAATTAATTCATAGGCTTTTTTCAAATGTGTTTTCGCTTGAGTCGTTTGTTCAGGGCCGACTGTGATATCCCCAGCAGGCGGGCCGCAAGAGACTGATTACCTTTAGACCGGACCATCGCTTCCTTGACGAGGAGTGTAAGCGCCTGATTAAATGTCGGCAGTGTACTGACTCCGGCAAAGATATTTTCCTCATCTATACTCCCGCGATTACTGGGAACATTGATAAATTCCTGTCGGTCCATGGCCTTCAAAAAAGAATCCATCGAGAGAACACCGGACTTGTGCTGGGATACCACGTCATAAATCATGGATCTCAATTCCCGAATGTTGCCGGGAAAGTTATACGTCTCCAGGAGATGCAATAACTCTTTGGATATTGACGGCTTCTTCTTCCCGAGGTCACTCGAAGCTTCCTCAAGGAAATTATTCACGAGCAACGGCAGATCCTCTTTTCTCTCACGGAGGGGTGGTATATTGATTCTATGGGTCTGCAGCCGATAGTAGAGATCCTTTCTGAACTGACCGGTAGACATCTTTGCAGATATATCCTGATTCGTGGCCACAATGACTCTTGCTTTCCGCCGCTTGGGTTTGTCGCTGCCGAGAGGAAAGTACGCGCCATCCTGCAGAACACGCAATAGTTTGACTTGCGATGATATGCTCAAGTCACCGATTTCGTCGAGGAGCAGGGTACCATGAGCTGCTTCTTCAATCATTCCATGTCGGGCGGTATCGGCTCCGGTATATGCCCCCTTTACATGGCCGAAAAGTGTATCCGCAAACACGTTGTCATCGAGACCCGCTACATTTACACAAACCATGGGTCCCGTACACCCGCTGAGCTCATGGCTTGCCCGCGCTATCAGTTCTTTTCCAACACCACTCTCGCCGGTAATGAGAATTGGTTGGGTGCTTTTGGCAATTGATTCAACGTAAAGGAAGATAGAAAGCATTGTTTTGCTTATAGTTATCATTTTCGCGAAGGCTTCAGGGTGTTCAAGAGAACCGTCAAGTAGACGGCTGCCCATTTCCTGGTTCTCCCTCTGCAACTCAACCATTCGAATGGCATGAAGAACCCCCATGACGAGGCGATCTTCTTCTGCAGTTTTGACAAAATAATCATAGGCGCCGTGTTTCATACAGCCGACCGCGGTATCGAGTTGATTCATGCCTGTAATGATTATCACGACAACTCCTGGATGCTGTTCCGCAATCAGTCTCAGTAACTCCTGACCTGTGAGGTATGGCATCGTAAGGTCAAGGAGGACAAGACCGACATCCCGTTCGGAAAGGATATCCGTAACCTGCTGGCTGTCCTCACACAGGATGGTATTCGTGATACCCGCGATTCGTTCGAGAGAGAGACTCAGGGAATCCAGCCAGGCGGGCTCGTCATCAACTAACAAAACACTAAATGCGGGGTATGTTTTCTGATTCATGATTTTTCCTCTTCAGGGACCGCAGGAATTCGAATGGTGATGGTCGTACCCTGCGTCGGGGTCGATGCAAACTCAAGAGAGCCCCGATGCTCTTTGATAATACCTGCCGAAATGGAGAGCCCGAGACCCGTGCCGCCCCGATCTCTCTTAGTAGTGAAAAAAGGATCTGTCAGATGTGGTAAATTTTCGGGTGCAATTCCTTCACCTTCGTCACGAATCTCCAACACGACTTCTCCCCTGTCCCGGTCGTGTCTCGTAGAAAGGAATATCCCCTCCTCACTATTTCTGAGAGCTTGACATGCATTTAAGATCAAATTCACTATGACCTGTTCGATACGTTGGGTGTGCCCCTTGATTTTGGGCATGTCCTGGGCGTACTGCCGGCTGAAACGGCTTGTTGACTTCCGTATTGTGTTTTCGACAAGCCGCACTGCTGTTTTAACGGCGGCATTAAAATTCAACAGATGGGTATGCTCCGATTCGTCTCGCCGGGCAAAGTCCTTCAGGTCATCGACTATGCGTTTGATCTTCTTCGCACCGTCCTGGATTTCAAGAAGCTTTGGCTGAAGCTTGATCCGCATCCGTGAATAGGGAAGCCCCGCCACCTCGAAGTCGCCGTTCTCCTTATAGTAAGCCTCAACAATTGGTTCGATATCCTTGAAACAATCTATGATAAGGGGTGTGTTGAGAAGGATTAAACCATTGGGGTTGTTGATTTCGTGAGCAACTCCCGATACCAGAATGCCGATGGAGGCCATTTTGTCAGCCTGTACCAGTTGCTGATGCTGAAGTCGAAGCTCTTCCGCAGCGCGTTTACGCTCCTGAATCTCCCGTTCGAGGTCAGCGGTTCTGATTGCCACCTGCTTTTTGAGCGTTCTCGACCACACCAGCGTTCCCGATAGCATAAAGAGAAACAGAATAGTCACGATAGAGCCATACTTGATGATTCCGCGCCAGGGAACACCCTGAGACTCGAATACCCCCAGCCACTTGTCGTAAATTAGCTGATACTGTCCGGTTTGCTTGAGGATGGCGAGACCCTCATCGAAGCGGGCCAGCAGTTCTGTGTTGCCCTTCTTAACGGCATAGCCGTACTTTACGGAAATAACACTTTTCGCAACAGGCACCACGTTCATTAGTCGCAGCTCTTTAATAATATAGGCGGCCGGAAAATTTGCAACTACCGCATAGTCATGCTTTCCGGATGCGATAAGCTGCAATGCGTCAGCCTGTGTATCGGTGAGCACTGCTTTCAAATTCACTTTCTTCTCGTTAAGATAGTCATGAATGAACCCGCGACCATGGAAGGCAACCTCTTTCCCTTCGAGATCTTCCAGTGAGCTCACCCCCGGAACGCCTTGCCGTGCAAATATTGAATGATCCACAACAGTGTGGGGAATAAAATCAACTACTTTTGCCCTTCCTTCAGAATAGGACATGCCCTGGAGAATATCGACATCTCCCGTTTCAAGAGCCCTGCGCACTTCTCTCCAAACCCCTAACCGAAACTCAACTTTCATTCCCATGATATCCGCAATAGCCTTTGTAAGGTCAATGTTGTAACCAGTGGGGTTTCCTTCCCGGTCGAGAAACTCGTAAGGAGGATAGTATCGATTGCCGCCTACAACGATGATTTTTTCATTGCGGGGGAGCGCTTCCTCCCGGGCTGCTCCGTAAGCAAGCACGGGCAGAAAGAGAAGAACCATAATAATGGACAGGAAATGTATTCGATTGTCAGGCATAGTGGATATATTCGGCAGATATTTTTTTTATGGAGTATAGAAATAGGGCGGTTGTGTGTCAAGGAGAAATAACCACACGTCTCTTGATCACGTTTGTTTGATAAGACATTGCTTTCTGACATGCGATATATAGGAAAGTTCCGTTTGTATGTCAATTATTTGTTTTCCACAATATGGTTCATCCCCCTGCGGTTCGAAGATACAGGGGATGGCGTCATCGTGGCCTTCCTTCTGGCGTTTTCCACATGAGACGTTGCTGTAGTAGCCGTAATATCTCACCATCTGCTCGCCCCGGTTCGGGATATGCGAACACATGGCGGCCAGCCACTCCAGGGCGGGGAAAAGCAAAGATAGGAGGCATGATGTGGCACGTCCTGACAAAGAAAATATGAACCAACCCCTTTCCTGAAAGCAAAATTGTGCGCTAATTATTTTGCTTTCACGCAAAAATCATGTATAATACGCGCATGCTGAAAGAACGATACCTTACACAGTACATTCTGGATGATCTGAAGGACAAAATGGTCTTTGTGGGTGGGCCGCGCCAGGTGGGAAAGACGACCCTCTGCCGGAAATTTGTGGCGACTCACTTCAAAAATCCTGCCTACTTCAATTGGGACAACCGGGCCGACCGTAAAACGATCATGGCCGCAACCTGGCCGGGTGACGCGGAACTCCTCATCTTTGATGAGATTCACAAGCACAGGCAATGGAAGGGAATCATCAAGGGAGAATACGACAAGCATAAAGAGACATTCAAATTCCTCGTTACGGGTAGCGCGCGACTGGACCTTTACAGGAGAGGCGGCGATTCCCTGCAGGGAAGGTATCATTATTACCGGCTGCACCCCTTCACCCTGGCCGAAATGGAGGGTATCTCCGACACCCCCTCCGTTCTCGGCGAGTTAACCCTGGATCGGGATTTTCACCAGGATGCCCTGGACACGCTCGACAGCTTCGGAGGTTTTCCCGAACCATTCACCAAACAGAGCCCGCGGCAGCTCAGACGCTGGCATAATGAGAAAATCGAAAGGATGTTCCGGGAAGACATCCAGGATATAGAAGCAATTCGGGATATTGGTAACATGAAGCTCCTGAGCGATATCTTGCCCACAAAGGTCGGCGCGCGCCTGTCGCTCAATGCCATCCGGGAAGACCTTGAAGTCAGCCATCGTGCCGTTACCCACTGGATGGATATTCTGGAAGCATTCTACTATCACTTCCGGATCTACCCGTACTCGACAAAGAAAATTCGTTCGCTTAAAAAAGAGCCGAAACTTTATCTCTGGGACTGGTCAGAGGTGGATGATGAAGCGAACCGCTTTGAGAACCTGATAGCCTCACATCTTTTGAAGTTTGTGCATTTCATCACCGATCACGAGGGCTACCGGGCGGAACTTTCCTATCTGAGAGACGTGGACAAACGGGAGGTGGACTTTCTCGTGACTATCGACGGCAGGCCCTGGTTTGCCGTTGAGGCGAAGATGAATGATACTGCGTTATCCCCGAACCTTCTCTATTTTCGGGACAGGCTGTCAATTCCCTATATTTATCAGGTTGTAAAAAAGAACAAGGTAGACCTGCTTGAGAAAGGGGGGAGGATTGTTTCGGCGGGGAGATTCCTGGCCGGGCTTATATAGAAGTCTGATTCAACGCCGTCAAGGGCAAGACCAAGATCCCCGATCAAAATTCGTCCTGGTCAATGACAACTTCGAGTTTCCCGACCTGCTCGGTGCGGCCTACGAATACCTGATCAAATTCTTTGCCGACAGCGCAGGCAAGAAAGGCGGCGAGTTCTACACCCCTGCCGAAGTAGTGCGACTGCTGGTGCAGATCACCAAGCCCGAAGCCCTGAAGGACAAGGTGCTGTTTATCAATGCCGACCGCGAATACGCCGAGGGCAAGGCCCAGAACAAACTGCGCCCCGAAGACGTTTTCTGAAAATGACTTGATTGCGAGTTGGTATAAGTAAACCGTGCTTGACATCACGTAATGTTGTGAGTAAAATAACTCATCGTATTGAGTAAATTGTAAATCACATTTTGTCCGTGACGCTCATAGAGGAGGTTCGCAGGGATGTACCATCGCCCCATGTATCATACACTTTTGAAAAGACTACAGGAACCGCGCCGGTTCATCCAGGTCCTCGCCGGGCCGAGGCAAACGGGGAAGACCACGATCGTGCGCCAGATCGCGGATGACAACCAGATCCCGGTACACTATGCCTCCGCGGACGAACCAACCCTTCAGAGTCGAGCATGGATCGAGCAGCAGTGGGAAACAGGCAGACTTCTCGTTGCAGAGACAGCGGGCAAGGACGGGGCTCTCCTGGTTCTGGACGAGGTCCAGAAGGTCACAGGCTGGTCCGAGGTTGTCAAAAGGCTTTGGGACAGCGACACCCGCAATCACCAATCCCTCAAGGTCGTTCTCCTGGGTTCGGCGCCGCTGCTGATTCAGCGGGGGCTGACCGAAAGCGCCTCGCCGGCCGGTTTGAAATCATCCCCGTGATCCACTGGTCTTACGCCGAAATGCGGGAGGCTTTCGGGTGGGACCTTGACCACTTCATCTATTTCGGCGGCTATCCCGGAGGGGCCGACCTGATCGCCGACCGGCAACGCTGGTCGCGTTACATCATCGATTCGCTCATCGAGACGACCCTTTCCCGAGACATCCTGCTCCTGACGCGGGTGGACAAACCCGCCCTGCTCAGGCGACTTTTTCAACTCGGCTGCTCCTTCTCCGGACAGATCCTTTCCTACCAGAAGATGATCGGGCAGCTCCAGGACGCGGGCAATACGACGACCCTGGCCCATTACCTGGAACTGCTGACCGGCGTCGGCATGCTGACCGGTCTGCAAAAGTTTGCCGCGCATCAGGTCCGCGAGCGGGCATCGAGCCCCAAGCTTCAGGTATTGAACACGGCGCTCATCACTGCGCAATCTCGTCTTACCTTCGATGAGGCGCGAAAGGATCGGGAGTTCTGGGGAAGACTTGTGGAATCGGCGGTCGGGGCGCATCTGATCAACAGCGCCACGGGAATGGGTGTCGAGCTGTTTTACTGGCGCGAGCGCGGCCGGGAGGTCGATTTTATCCTGCGTTCCGGTAAGACCGTAGTCGCCATCGAGGTCAAGAGCAGCTCGCGCAAAGAAGGACTTCCGGGCATGGACGCCTTTGACAAGACGTTCAATCCGCAGCGAAAACTACTGGCCGGCGGTGACGGCATACCCCTGGAAAAGTTCATGCTCACCCCGGCGGCGGAATGGGTTGCAGAATGAAGGACTTTATGAAATCAGGGACAGCCTCACAGCCACCAATTACCAGACATTCTTTTAATTAGTGGCTGTCCCCAATTAGTCCAAGAATGAAATCAGGCATTGCTCCTCTCTTATAAAAAGCTTGACAATAAAATGGTCCGTGTAGTATTAACCAAATGGTTAAACTAACCGGTTGGTTAAAATATTAAATCTCTCATGAGGCGTGCAGGGTGGACCATCCATCATCAGAGGATAAAAGAAGTGAAACCGTAACACGCATCCTCGCTGCGGCGATGAACATCTTTTCCGAGGTGGGATTCGGCAGCACGAGGGTTGATGAAATTGCGAAGCGTGCCGGAGTCAATAAAGCCACCATCTACTACCACATTGGAAATAAAGAGACCCTCTACGCCGAAGTGATTCATAATATCGTCGGCAATATTGCCGATATGATTGCTCTCGGTATCAAAGAAGCCCAATCTCCCGAAGAAAAACTGAGGACATACATTCGCAATATCGCCCGTTCGATAGACCGGAATCCGCTCATACCTCCCATCATGATGAGGGAAGTCGCCTCCGGGGGGCAGCATTTCCCGGAAGTTGTCGCTCAGGATATGGCCCGCATTATCGGGATCCTTACGGGTATCCTTGACGAAGGAATGAAACAGGGGATCTTCATTAAAACGACTCCTTTTATCCTCCATATGATGGTTATCGGCACGATCATGTTTTATAAAGCGAGCGGACCGATCAGAGCCAGGCTGGCGTGGATTCCTGAAAGTGTGAAACAGCTCAATGCGGAAATTACCGGAGAAGTTGCAGAAGAGATTGAAAACCTGATTTTAAGAGCGATTAAACGATGACAAGGTCGTAAAAAGTCGTCATTCCCGCGCAGAGGCTGTGTCGCAATTGGAGAAAGTACCATCAACACCGTCATACCGGCGAAAGCCGGTATCCAGAAC
>JAPLJQ010000474.1 GCA_026388495.1 Deltaproteobacteria bacterium
ATAACGAGGCGTGGATTGTCTACATTACAAGCGGCTATACTCGGATTGGTTCAAGGATTAGGAGAGTTTATACCTATATCAAGTTCGGCGCATCTGGTGCTGATTCCCTGGCTTTTCAAATGGAATGATCCGGGACTCACTTTCGATATTGCTCTCCATATCGGCACTCTTATTGCGGTGGCAATTTACTTCTGGAAAGACTGGCTGATGTTAGTCACAAAGGGATTGACAGATGTTCGCAGCACGGAAGGTCGATTGTTTTGGTATCTGGTTGCAGCCACTATCCCCGGAGCAATGGTGGGGTTTCTGCTAGAGAAAAAAGCCGAGACCATATTCAGAGAGCCTATTGTAATCGCGGCTATGCTGATCCTGTTGGGCGTTCTTTTGTACTGGGCAGATCGGAAAAGCGCCAAGGATATTGAGATGAATCATATAACTTTTAGAACCAGTCTTTTCATTGGCTTATCTCAAGCGTTGGCGATTATTCCAGGGGTTTCACGTTCAGGGATCACCATGACCATGGGATTGTTGATGGGACTGACCAGAGAAGGGGCAGCCAGGTTTTCGTTCTTATTATCCGCTCCCATTATATTTGGCGCCGCTCTGGTTAAGCTGCCCCATCTTATATCAAACCCGTCCGAGATAACTATAAATTTTATTATCGGTGTCCTGGTCTCTTTCGTTACCGGCATCCTCAGTATTGGGTTTTTACTTCGATATGTTCAGACCAAGAATTTTCTTCCTTTTGCCTGGTACAGATTTATATTGGGCTCCATAGTCATCGTGATTGTCTTGATACGTTAAATAAAGGTGCAGGTATAGTGTGGTAATTCTCACTTCGATTACAAATCGAAAGTTGCATACCTGCAGGAGGCAGTATTTGTATCTTCCTCTTCGATTATCAGTATTTTTCTGTTATGCTACATCACAATCAGAAATAATGAGGAACAATCCGGCAACTATACGGAGTGCTTATGATTAAAGACGAAAAACGTGATTTTGACAGCGAGGCGGTTTCTTGGGATAAAGTGCCGGGGAGGGTTAAACTGGCCACCGATATCACTGGCGCCATAAGAAAAGATGTCGCATTGCCATCAGGTTATTTGTGCATTGCAGATTTAGATTCGGAAGGGGGTCTCTTTCACAGTGACAATAGCGGGGTTATTCATTTTGGATTTGATCGTGACAGAATGTGCCAGTTATTTATCGAGGCGGGGTTTGATAATGTAAGGCACCGGACAGCAGCTACGGTTATGAAACCTATTCATGATGGGAAAATGGTCGAGTTTACCGTTTTTCTCGTGATGGGTCGGAAAGGAGCATGATTGGCGAGCAGCAAGGAACTCAAAAGCTATGGGGGCACCCGACCGTGAAGATCTACATGACTACCATATTTGTTCCTTCCTGTTATGTTGCATGCCTACTTTTTTCAGTCCATACAACTGTTCGATCGGAAATCCTTAACATCTAATTGCCATTTGATGATGGTTGAAGTATAAGAAATACAGATTTCTTAAATAGAGGGTATTTCTATGCAAGCCATGCCTATAAGAATCTTCCTTACTTTGCTTATACTTGTTCTGATCTATCCATCTTCATTGCCTGCGGCGACGGAGCAGCGCATTGCTCTCGTCATCGGCAACAGCGCTTATAGTTCCGGTCCCCTGAAGAATCCAGTCAACGATGCCGCGGCGATGGCTACTCAATTACAGAAACTCGGTTTTACCGTTATTTTGAAAAGGAATGCCAATCTGCGGGGGATGGAAGACGCCCTTACTGACTTTGGTGACCGGCTGAAGCGAGGGGGTGTTGGGCTGTTCTTTTATGCCGGTCATGGTCTTCAGGTCGGCGGTGCGAACTATCTTGTTCCCATTGGGGCAAGAATCAACCGAGAGTCGGATATCAGGTATGAAACCCTGGATGCGGGAAAGGTCCTCGATGAGATGGCCAATGCCAACAACGGACTAAACATCGTTATTCTCGACGCCTGCCGTGATAATCCTTATTCTCGCAGTTTCCGCAACGCTGCCCGTGGTCTGGCGATTGTGAGCAACGCCCCGGCGGGGACGTTCATTTCCTATTCTACCGGTCCCGGCAATGTTGCCCGTGATGGCGACGGGCGCAACAGCCCATACACGGCGGCCCTGCTGCGGTACATGAAGGAGCCGGGGCTGACCATAGAACAGGTCTTCAAGGGAGCGCGTGCAAAGCTGGGGAAAGAAACGGGAGGCAAGCAGATTCCCTGGGAGCTTTCATCCTTGCAGGGGGAATTTTATTTTAATCAAGGGAAGGCGGTAAAAAGAGTAAAAAAAGATACGGAAACCGCAAGCAAAGAGGAAGTGAAAGAAGAGGCATCTGCCGACCTGGAAAATGAGCAGCGGAAGATTGAAGCGGAAAGGGAGCAGGTTAGACAGGAGAAGGAACTTCTCGAACAGAGGAAAGCCCTGGCAGAAGAAAAGCGAAAATTGGAAGAGGAGAGAAAACAGCTCGCTATGGCGAATCGCCCCTCTGTTAGCACGGCCAAAGAGATCAGAAGAGACGGTCGTTTCATCGCCTATAACAATGGGACGGTCCTGGATACAAGTACGGACCTGATGTGGGCGGCAAGGGACAACGGGAACAATATAAATTGGGTGAACGCCAAGTCCTATTGCGAGAATTACCGCGGGGGCGGTTATACGGACTGGCGCATGCCGACTATAGATGAACTGGCGGGGTTGTATGATGTGAGCAATCCGAAGTATCAGGCTTGTTATCCCAGCAATAAAATCCATTTGACGAATTTAATAGATTTGTCTTGTAGCCCCCAGTGGTCACCCGAGACACGCGGTTCAGAGGCTGCATACTTCAGTTTTGTATATGGCAAGCGCATCTGGTTTCCTCAGTCGCGAGAAGATCTTCGGGCACTCCCGGTGCGTTCTGGCAAATAGGTTATTCGGTCATTGGGTTCTTTGATTATTTTCTTTTTCCGTTAGGTCACAAAGGCAGTCAGGAATACCTCAAAATCAGAAATCTTGAATATTAAAATTTGTTGGCTTACCTTGTTCATCTGATAACATGAGTTTGGCCACTCATTTCGAATAAGCGTTATTCTGCTGCGAAGTTGCAGAATAACGCTTATTCGAAAGCTGCTACACAAGCACATCCGCCGTCCCTATAATTCCCTCCACCGGCATGTCGGCGCACCGACTTTATCTATGTACACGCAATAATTATACTAATGACTGGTACTGCTCCCGTTTTGGGGCTCGAAAAGGCAGGTATCGTGAATGTAAATAGCTGATATGACCTGTTTTAGATAAGCGAAATATAATAATATTGCTTTTATCAAAGTCTTTTCTTGTTAGTCGCCTTTCAATAAATCTGATCTAAACGGATAGTACGACAGTTATAATGGGGGCGGCGCCAGAGGACTACAACAAACGGCATGATGAATGCTTTTGTTCAATACAACAGGGATCAAAGCAAGCTTGAAAAAAACCTCTCTACCACTGTGGCATGAATCGCGAATATATCAGGAAAATCAGTGACTTCACTCCATAGAGGCTTCTCCCTTCTGAAGCTCCCAG
>JAPLJQ010000190.1 GCA_026388495.1 Deltaproteobacteria bacterium
ATCATTGCCATCTTCGGGGCGGCCCTGATGATTGTCATAGGCATTGTGACCCAGGAAGATGCCTTTCATTCCATAGAACTGGGAGTTGACTGGAACGTGATCTTTCTCCTCGTGAGCATGATGACTATTATCAACATCATGAAGCCAACAGGTGTGTTTGAGTATATCGCTATCAAGAGCGCCAAAGCAGCGAAGGGAAAACCGTTTATGATCATGACGATATTTTCTATTGTGACTGCTGTTCTCTCGGCGTTTCTGGATAATGTCACGACGGTGCTCCTCATCGCTCCGGTAACGCTCCTCATCTGTCAGGCTCTCGAGCTTGATGTTGTTCCTTACCTCATTACGGAGGTTCTTGCCTCCAACATCGGCGGGACGGCAACCCTCATTGGAGACCCGCCGAACATCATGATCGCCTCGAAGGCCCAACTGGACTTTATGGCATTCATTTACCATCTGACGCCGGTCATTATCATTACCATGATCATATATATAATTACATTGAAGCTGCTATTCGGGAAAAGGCTGACAGTAGGGAAGACTTGCGGCAGCGTATCATGGCCATGGATGAAAATGAAGCGATTAAAGACCCGGTGCTCCTGAAAAAATCCCTTGTTGTCCTGGCGGTGACGATGACGGGATTTGTCTTCCATGGGATGCTCCATCTGGAGCCCGCAACAATCGCACTTGCCGGTGCTGGGCTACTTCTCCTGGTTTCCGGGATCAAAGAACCCCATCATATCCTGGCGGAAGCGGAGTGGGCAACTCTCTTTTTCTTCATAGGGCTTTTCATCATCATCGGTGGAGTCATCAAGGTCGGTCTCATCAAGTGGATGTCTATTCAGGTATTGGAGCTTACCCAGGGAAACATGTTCGCTACGAGTATGGTCGTCATGTGGTTTTCTGCGTTTGCCTCGGCAATTATCGATAATATCCCCTATGTGGCTACCATGAACCCGTTGATCATCGATATGGCAAAGCAGCTCTGGCCGAACCTTTCCGGTGTCGAGCTTCTTCATCATCCGGATCTGATGCCTGTTTGGTGGTCCCTGGCATTAGGCGCCTGTCTCGGAGGAAATGGAACGGCCATAGGGGCCTCTGCAAATGTTATCGTCGTCGGCATAGCCGAAAGGTCGGGCAATCCCATATCCTTCAAAAAATTTATGCTCTACGGAATGCCGTTTATGATCCAATCAGTCATCATCAGCATGATCTATGTCTGGCTGCGGTATTATGTATTTTAGCAAGGCACATAAAGCGCGAAACTTCATTGTGTTTTCCGGTGTTTTTGTAAATATTTCATAGAAGAAAGGATTGCATATGAACGAAAAGACAAAGAAAATCTTAAAAGTTGTCATCATCCTGGCGATTGTGGTTGCCTTGGTTGCTATTCTCGTCGTGCAGGGCAGGGCGGGCATTGTTTAATCATCAGGATTCTGGTCAGTGACATGGCCGAACCGAAATAGCGAATGGTTCATACGCATACATTATACGGAAATGCGCGTGACGTGCAGGCCGTTGAAGGGTGTTTTTTGTTCAAAAAACCGGATGAACCTTTTTTTCATATTTTCTAATAACCATCCATATCTTATCTTGTGATTTCCGCTATGTTTATGTATAAATAATACAATAAACGAAGAAGAGGTGTGGAGAATGCTTCCTATCACAAACTACGAAACCTATCATGATGGTCAGATTATATTTGAAGAAGGTAGTCATGGCGACTGGTTATATGAGATTGATTCCGGCTCTGTGGAACTGTCAAAGAAGTTTAAGGGCATTAACGTCGTCATAGAAATTTTGCAATCGGGAGATATCTTCGGGGAGCTGGCTTTTATTGCCCGTGTTCCAAGAACGGCTACAGCTCGCGCGATAGGCGAAACAACGATCGGGATTATCGACCGTAATTTTTTAGATGAAGAATACAACAAGTTATCGCAATATTTTCAGTCAATTTTGAAGACCCTTGCCCTGCGGCTTGAGAAGACAACCAAAGCCCTGATGGATATAAAAATTGATAAAACGGCTCTCTGATATTAAAAATACAGACTCATAACCAAAGTTGGTTTCTATGGCAAAAGAGCTCACATATGTTGTTATCACGCCGTACAGTCTTATCAAAGCCCGTACGGGTAATATCATTGCGCGACTCATGTCGTTCTCCGGCTGCGATCTTGTCGGCCTCCGGATGATACGGCCATCGGATGAGTTTATCAATGAATATATCAAACGTCTCAAGAGCCTGAGAATAGAGCCGAAAGTAGAAAAGGCGCTTGTTTATTATATCGATCAGAACTTGAGACCCGAAAACATCCACGGCCAGGCGAACCGCTGCATGCTTCTTCTGTTTGAAGGGGAAAATGCCGTGGAGAGGATTTACGAAGTCGTTGGTCAGTTTACAACGGAAACTGAATCAGAAGCCGGCAGTGGTACTATACGGGGAACATACTGTGACTATATCACCACCCCTGATGGTGCGGTCCGTTATTTTGAACCGGCGGTGCTGGTCCCGACGACTGTTGAATATGCAAGAACTAATTTAGAACTCTTCGCACAGCTTGGTTTCAATGATTCCGGTATTTATGAGGAGTGTGCCGAAGGCGAAACAACTCTTGTCATTTTAAAGCCTGATAATTTTTTCAAACATTCCGTTCGTCCCGGTAACATGATAGATATGTTTTCAAAGACAGGTCTCCGGATCGTCGGCGCCCGTATGATCCGTATGAGTGCCGCCCAGGGAGAGGAATTTTATGGATTTCTTCGAGAGATCTTCAAAAGGAAACTCAAGTGCCGGGTGGCGGAAAGAATCAGGGAAGGAATAGGGGATCTCTTTGATTTTGAAATAACCAATGATGAATACAATGCCATGGCCGAAGTCATCGTAAAGAAAAACGCCGCATACGAGTTTTCCTTAATCGTAAAGTATATGACCGGTGTTGACCCTTACAGCATATCTCCGGAAGACCCCAATAAACCCGGCACACACCGGGGGCTGGCCCTTCTATACCGAGGACTTAGCGCTGTAGGGAAAATCCGCGAGCGCCTCGGCGTGACAGATCCCTCAATGGCTGCTGCCGGTACCATCCGTTCCGATTTCGGCCAGAATATCATGCAGAACGCCGCTCATGCATCAGACTCTGTACAGAGAGCGATCCAAGAACGAAAGATCATCGGTTTTTATGAAAACGCAGGGGATGACTGTGTGCAGATTATTACGGACTGGTTAAAGACAAATAGAATCTGAAAATGGAGTAACAAATATGAGCAATAGAGCCGAAGAAGACGCCAAGCGCTGGGTAGATAAAGCCGTAGATTTTTATAAAGCCTCGGGCAAGCGAATCGCTCTGGCGGAATACACAAATCCGAACGGACAGTTTGTTCAGGATGAAATGTATCTTTATGCGCTAAACCCCAGAGGGACCATGCTTGCTCATGGCGTCAATGAAAAATTTGTTGGAGAGGAGTTTGTAGACATCAAGGATTATGACGGCAAGAGTTTTATCAGGGAGATCGTCGATGTCGCCAATTCCACAGGCAGCGGCTGGGTTGAATATAAGTGGTACAACCCGGTAACAAAAGAAGTGCTGCCTAAAATGGTCTATTTTAAAAAGGTCGATGATCTGATCATCTGCAGCGGCGTCTATAAGGAATCACAATAAGAAACCTTTGAAAATGTCTTTATTTTGTCATTCCGGACTTGATCCGGAATCCAGAAGGTGACGAAAATACTGCATTCCTGCTTTTGCAGGAATGACATATTCGGCAGAAATTCAAAGCTTACAATAATTCATCCGAAGAATATCTGTTTGTAAACGATGCAGGGCCGGTCTGTATCCATCACAATGGGCTCTATTCTTTTTAATTCCTCAATATTCCACCTATCGTCATTTTTAAGC
>JAPLJQ010000414.1 GCA_026388495.1 Deltaproteobacteria bacterium
AGCAATAAATAACCTTTCTAAATTGAAAGGATCATCTCAGACTCACAAGATCATTGATTTGAATACCCGGTAACTTTCATTCAAGAGGTCCAATGATAAAACACAAACCTCCAGGATCTGCAACGCCGAGTTGTGTCCACATCAACCGTCGGGAGTTCTGCTGAGATAGGTTGAAAAATATGGACACCAAATGTTTAGGTAAGAAATTAAGACGGAGGTGTGAAAATGGAAAGGATACCGAAAGGCTTTATCTATCAAGAGTAATTCTATCCTGACTTTGAACAATTTAAGAACCGTTTATGCCCAGAAAGGGATGTATGAAGAAGCCTTGCGCAGTTTACAATAAATAATAGACCAGCAACCGAACGATGCCGGGCATACTATAATGTTGCCTGCATATATGCAAAACAAAAAAGACGAAGCCATTGGCTCGCTGAAAGTGGCTGTGGATACGGGTTTTAAAGATTGGACGCTTTTGGAAAAGGATAATGATTTAAAGAATATCAGAGATACTGCCTATTATGCAGAACTTACGCAAAATAGCGCTATAGGTATGTTAAAATCAAAAGGAAGACGTTAACCATGGGCACAAGTGGCCTTACTGCAGCCTCTTACCTGCAGTCCCGAAAGAATCACTGGGACAAAATTGCCCGGAAGATTGGTGCATCCGTATCTTGGGGAGGGGCTTACCATCGGCGGTTGATAGAAGTATTTCGCTTTTGGGTGGCGCCGGGGCAGCGGATTCTGGAAGTGGGATGTGAGCAAGGTGATTTGTTGGCTGCGCTCAGACCAGCTCGGGGTGTGGGAGTTGATTTTTCGTCGGAGATGCTGAGGCACGCACGACAATCTCATCCAGACATTGAGTTTGTGGAGGCGGATGGCCACGATTTGGAGATGATTGAGAGGCCTTTTGATATTATTATCCTTTCGGATCTGATTGACGATTTATGGGATGTGCAGATGGTGCTTGAGCAAATCAAGCGTTTGTGCCATCACCATACGCGGATCATAATAAATTCCCATAGTCGGGTATGGGAGCCACTCCTGTTCACCGCTAGAAAGCTAAAGGTTGCAAAACCAATGCTGCCTCAAAATTGGCTGACGGTGGAAGATGTATCAAATCTTCTGAATCTTTCCGGTTTTGAAGTGATCCGTTCCTGGGAGGAAGTCCTGTGGCCGCTTCGCACGCCTTTTATAAACCAATTGTGCAACAAGTGCCTGGTCAAGGTATGGCCTTTCAAGCTCTTTGCCATGACCAACTTCATCATGGCACGCCCATGTCCGGAGAAGCCACTGGATAATCACCTGGTCTCCGTGATTGTGGCCGCCCGCAATGAAGCGGGAAATATCGCCCAGATCTTCACCCGGACACCGGAAATGGGGGCCGGGACGGAGCTTGTTTTTGTGGAAGGGCATTCTCAGGATGATACGTATTCCGCCATTGAGCGAGAGATCGCGGCCCATCCGGAGAGAAAAAGTCAGCTCCATCGTCAGGAAGGCGTGGGGAAAGGTGACGCCGTGCGCCTGGGCTTTGCCAAAGCGAAGGGTGATGTGTTGATGATCCTGGATGCCGACATGACCGTGCCGCCGGAAGATCTGCCCCGGTTTTATGAAGCCCTGCGCTCCGGACGGGGGGAGTTTATCAACGGTGTGCGTCTGGTTTATCCCATGGAAAAAGATGCCATGCGTGTTTTCAATTTTCTGGGCAACAAGTTTTTTAGCCTGGCGTTTTCCTGGCTGCTCGGTCAACCAATCAAGGATACCCTCTGCGGCACGAAAGTGCTTACAAAGCAGGACTATGCATTGATCGCCGCCAACCGGCAGCATTTTGGAGACTTCGATCCTTTCGGCGATTATGATTTGATTTTTGGCGCGGCAAAGTTGGGACTGAAGATGATTGATCTGCCCATCCGCTATCGGGCGCGTACGTATGGCTCAACCAATATCCAGCGCTGGAGCCATGGTTGGTTGCTGTTACGCATGGTAACCTTTGCGGCTAAGAGAATTAAATTCACATGACGTGTGCAAGCATTTGAATGAAATACGCGATTATTCTTTATATGCAGAGGATAAGGGGTTTTATGTAGACTTTACAGTGCGAAAGAGAAATTGAAGTCTTTGGAGAAATTCCTTAATAATCCAATCACCACTTTGTTGTCTCACTTTACGGCATGCTATTATGGAAGATAAATATAATAAAGAAATAAAAGAAAATGACAGGGAATTGACACTCAGAAACAAAAACAGACTCTTGGATAACAAAAATTTACTTTTCTGGTATAAAAAATTGTTTGCATTTCAGTTCTATGGCATAAATGGTGTTCATGAGAAAAAAATTCTCGAAACCGGTAGCGGCACTTCACCGATGAAGTTTTTTTACAATCATGTCATAACAAGCGATATCTTGGATCTTGATTATCTTGATATCATTTTTGACTGCCATGATATTGATGCATGTGCAAAAATCGAATATGAAAGCCTTGATTTGATTGTTGCAACGAATGTCTTGCATCATCTGAAAGACCCATTGAAATTTTTGCTGAATGCATCATTAGTTCTTAAGAAAGGGGGGGCCGTTTTACTGACGGAACCTTATTTTTCCATCCTTTCAAAATTCATCTACGAGAGGATTCATCATGAATATACATCATTTGACATATCTGAACCTAGGCTGAAAGATGTCGATGGTCCTTTGAGTTCGGCAAATATTGCACTTCCTTTTATGATCTTTTTTGGACACAAGGGATGGGATGAACCACTAAATTCCGTATACAAATATGATGCTGCATCCGCCCGCCATTTTTCGTCTCTTTCCTATATGATGACGGGAGGGATTTCCCGAAAATTACCCATACCACTAATAATATACAAGTGTTTATTCCAAATCGATTTAATGTGCTCTCAGATTTTTCCAAAATTGTTCAGTTCATTTTTTGTCATCAGACTTGAGAAAATATAGTAATAATGTCAACTATTTGTGGATATAAGGACTTACAAATGGCTTCCGATGAGAGAATACTTAACGAAATTCGCCATGGTGAATACATTAAAGAGCATGGAGAGGAAATCTGGAACTGGTCCTCGCCCGCCGGAAAATTAAGATGGGCCAGAAGGTGCCGGCTGTTCACCGAATTTTTGGGCAACAATAAAAGCCGTGTTCTAGAGATTGGTTGCGGCACAGGGCTTTTTACGAAAGAATTGGCACGCACCGATAATACGATTGCGGCAATTGACATTTCCGACAGTTTGATCATGAAGGCGAGGGAGCGTATTTCATCTGCCAACGTCAGTTTTGTGGTGGGCAACGCCTATAAAACAGAATTCCAGCCCGGCACATTCGATTTTATTGTTGGCAGTTCCTCTCTCCATCATCTGGACGTGGATTTGGCACTGAAGGAATTTTACCGGATATTAAAGGGCGGCGGCAGAATTATGTTTACGGAGCCTAATATGTTAAATCCCCAGGTGGCATTGATTAAGAATATCCCTTTCCTGAAGCGCCGAGCCGGTGATTCTCTCAATGAGACGGCTTTTGTCAGGTGGCAAATCGCAAAAAAACTTCACAGTCACAGTTTTGTTGATATATCCGTCAAACCATTCGATTTTATGCATCCTCAATTACCCGCATCATTTTTGGATATGGCAGTGCGCGTGACAACCATTCTTGAAAAGATGTCTCTCGTAAGCGAGATTGCAGGTTCATTGATCATTCAATGCAGGAAAAACTGAATTGATTTTTCGGATGGTTCTGGTATGTCGGCACATTGGTTCCCGTGATTGGAATTGTCCAAATCGGTGTTCAGACGATGGCCGATGGATATAAATACACCACATCGGCCTTTGATAATGATTGCCTGGGGGATTCCTGATCTTCTGAAAGGAAACTTTTTTTGCACATACTTCATTCCGGCGGCAGCGGGGGCGACCCTCCTGCTCCTTGCAATCCTGACATTTAACCAGACGGGCACCTGGAGAAACAGCCGTGTCCTGTTTGAACATGCAGTTGCCGTGACTACGGGAAACCATATGGCCCATAACAACTTGGGCAATATTTTCATGGAACACGAACGCTTCGCTGAAGCGGCAAGTCACTTCGAAAAGGCGGTTCAAATAAGGCCTCATAATGAATATTACCTGAATAATCTTGGCCTTGCTATCTTCCGTCAGCATAGATATGATGAGGCAATGATATATTATTTGCGGGCTATCGCCAGGAATCCCGGCCTTGCCGGTTCGTATTACAACGCTGCAGATGCCTGTTTATTCAGCGGCAGGGATAATGAGGCCCTGGAATACTACAGAAAGGCCCTTCATCTTCGTCCGGGAAATGCCGTCGCCGAGAATAATGTGGCCGAAATCCTCATCCGTCAGGAGAAGCTTGATGAAGCCATTATTTATTTGAGGGCGGCGATCAGGCATAAACCGGACTACGCGACAGCCCGCAACACCCTGGCCAGTGTCCTGACCCGGAAGAATCAAATCAGCGAGGCCATCGATGAGTTGAATGAGGCGTTGCGCATCAATCCGCGATATGCTGAAGCAATAAATAACCTTTCTAAATTGAAAGGATCATCTCAGACTCACAAGATCATTGATTTGAATACCCGGTAACTTTCATTCAAGAGGTCCAATGATAAAACACAAACCTCCAGGATCTGCAACGCCGAGTTGTGTCCACAATGAGAATCAGGCGGACTTCAAGATTGCTTAGGCGGAGTCAGCCGATAAACCGCATATCCGTCTGCATGGTAGATCATTTCCGTTTCCCTGTCCAAAAGCCGCAATAAACGATTGATCATTTCTATGGGATAATTATCCCGCAGAAATTGATTGAATAAATCCACGCGCATCAGTAAAAGGGTGCAGCCCAGAGAGTCAAGGTATTTTCGAAAAGAGCCGGCATCGCTGGCATTTGCCGCGAGCCCACGCATAACATCCATCCCATAAGTTGCATCATCCTCATAGATCCGATCCAGATAATAACCGCGTCTCGCCAGAAACAGCAACCTGACTTTGGCATCGGGAGGAGTGTGCCTGTTGATGTAACCGATGGCCGCATAGCTTCTGGTGTGGCGATTTAGATAGGCATCTCTCGTCTCCCGGTTGAGAACGTAATTTACCGGCTGAATGCCCTGAAAATATTCTTTCAGATAAATGACATTCCTGGTCCCCAGCAGAAACAGGAACAATAGGATAATAAACGCATAAACGGACTTTGATGGCCCTGTCTTTTCCGATGTCCAGGCAAAAATATTCATGATGCCCATGACGGTCAGAAGGGAGAGAAAGGGGATTGCCGGCAGGATATAACGTATGTGCAGTTGATCGAGAAAAAAGGCCGTAAGAATGAAAAATACGGAGAAAAACACAAAAAAAAGCTTGTCGCCATGGAGAGATCTTTTCATAAATGCGAAAGGAACCAGGACAATCAGAATCGGATTCAGGACGCCATCGAAGTAGCGGCCTGAATAATCCTGGCCCTGGAAAAAAAATCGGACCGGGATCAGCAGCGTATCCCAGAAGCTTTCACCGTAGAGCATTTCCCGAAGCTGGAACATCCCCATGTGCACGTTCCCGGGGATGATGGACCTGACACTTCCCTCAGGGTCAATATTGCTTATCCCGGCGTGAAATAAACCTTTAAAGAGTGGATACAGGGGATTGCCGGTCAGGATCAGATTTTTTATGAGCCAGGGAGAGAACACAAAGAGAGAGACAAGAAAGAAAACAATACCATACCTAATCGCTCGCCACTGTGCTCCTGTGTCCCTGGAATATAAAAAAACGACGGAGAACGATAGAAAAACCCAGGCAATCAGGGCATTGTACTTGGTTCCCAAAGCCAGCCCCATGGCGATGGAGGCGATCAAAAGCCATTTGAATTCTTCGTATCCCCCCGTACGCCAGTGAATAAAAGCGAGGATGCTAACCGTTGTAAAGAAGGCCAGGCCGAGATCAACATAGGCCACGGTCGACATCCGCAAGACGATCGGCGTGCTGACAAAGACAAGAACTCCTAACAGCCCCGCAACTCGATTGAAGTGACGGTTGAGATAGAGGTAAATCATCCATGCCGTTCCGATTCCGAATCCCATATGGATAAAATTGGGGAGGATGTCGTTGTTGAAATACAGGGAGATCAGGTAGAGCAGGTCGATGTTCATGGGGTAATAGGAGAAGTCCGCCCATTTTATTTCATAGAATCCGCCATTGACCAGCCAGAGCTTGGGAATGGCCAGATGATGGATCAGGGCATCGCTGGCGATGGGGGGTGTCAGGGCGATGACAATTACGATAAGATATAGCAGGAGAATCGCGACGGCAAGAAGCGTTTGAATGAAGAGGTTGATTCTGTTGGACTGAAGAATTTGCATCAATTTTTATATATTCTTACTCTATAATTTCTTCTGCTAATCATTTCTCTCTCTTCAATGGATGATCCTTCGAATTGGTAAGCTATAAAGGATTGCCAGTGTTGCGCATCATAAAGTAGCTTTTGATATTTGGCTGGTTGATAAGCAGTATATTCATTTGAAATAGGGTAATAAAAACAGAAATTGACCAAAACAAAATCATTTTCAGTATATATAGCCGGATATGAAAAATTACTTTTTTTATATACATGACCTGGATTGGAAATCTTAAATAGAACTGGTGATTCGTTTATTAAATTTGAAGAGTCCGTATTATAAATTCTAATTTTATTTTGATATAAAACATCACCTGGATAAGCCAACGACAAATATTCAGATGAAAATTTGACAAAAGATATAAGAGAGAAAAGAACTAAAACAATGAAAAACCATATTTGATGTTTTTTATTAATGGTTTCAAAAATAAATGCAATAGTCGCCCATACAAGGAAAGGATAAAACAGGTGCAGAAAGCGACCATAAAACATCAATTTATGAAATATAACGGTCATGAAACCATGAAATAATATTTGAATAAAAACAATTAAAATTAAAATCTTCAAAGGATTTTCCACTAAAGTTAAGGATTTATTTTTGATGCCATCATAAAAAACCATAATTAAATATGAAATAGTACAAATCATTATGGCGTAACCTATTAACCCTTCAACTTGAATCAAATATTTTGGCAAAAATGTAAACCCTTCTTCAAACGATCCTTGATTTTGGGAGGTTGATTGAATGAAAAGCGATTTTAAAAAAGAAAGTCCACCGATGCGGGCAATAATCTCGTAAAAAAATAAAACACTTAAAGTTGATAATATCAAGACGAGAAGTTGCGTAATAGTATTGTTTCCGTCAAAAGTTTTTTGATTTGTAAATAAAAGCATCAAGAATACAAACGGGGGAACAACATAACTTCCGTCCCATGTGGCAAAGCTGAATCCTGCCAGTGACCCGATAATAATGATATTTTGTGTTGATAAGTGTGATTTCTTCTTGAGATTTTTTAATAGATAATAAATAATAATCATAAAAAACAATAGCGAATTATTATAGGGCAGGATATGGCGAATATACAGATTGTTGTTTACTAAAAGTGAGTAAACAACAGTACTTATAATTGCCGGAATAATTTTCTGTTCAAATAAAATAAGAGATATTTTATAAAAAATAATGAGGATCGCTATTGATATAATAATGTTAAAAATTGTTTCAATCAGAAGCGATCGCGGATCATCATATTTAATGGCAAAATATTTATCTAACATTCTTTGCCCGAATACTGGAATCAATCGAAGCGTAGCTTCACCGGGCCGGCCATAAGTGGTTGAAATGGAGTTACAGCATTTCTTTATATCCCCATCAAATAAATAACTCAATGCTGATACAGAATGATAATATATTTCCTCATCCGGAAATGAAACAGCCCCTCTGTCAATCAACGCAAAACGATAAATACCAATAAAGGCAACAAATGTTAAAAATATATATATTTTATAATTAATGAATTTCATGGATATCTTTTACTGCCAGTTCGTAAAGGATCCGCTCTATACTTAAAGCGCCTCCACCCCTTCCAGTTGAGTCCATCGGAGCACACTCTGCCACCACGCCTCGCGCGCCTCGCGCTCCGCGATGTGTTCAGCTACGCGCATGCCCATTTCCACGTTGTCGTCCATACTGTTGTTCATAAACAGCCCGTGCCTCCCGATGGTGTAAAAGTTCCGCACCTGGTGCAGTTCGCTCAACAGGGCATACAATACCCGTTCAAACCCCAACCGATAGATCGGGTAAGCGTTCCGGATGCGCGTGACGAAGTGCTCTTCGACGTTTCCCGACCGCAGTATGCCCATCTGTAACAAGTCTGTGACCGCCATTTGTCCCAGATCATTGTCGGTCGTTCGCCAGCGATCGTCTTCGTATCGGCAACTGGTCTCGACGCACAACACGGTTTTATCGCGGGGCAACAGGTCCGGGCTGACGTTTTTCTGCTCGGAGAAACGATTGCACTTGAACTCGGGGTCGATCAGGTAGCACCAGTGATAATCGGTTACGCGGGGACGGTTGATCACCAGATAGGACAATATCAGGCTGCAATAGTCCAATTTATCCGCCATTTCCAGCGTCGTCGGCGAGAGCACCGGAGCAAACATCGGTGTGACCACCGACAGAGGCAACGTGGAGACCAGTCCATGGCAGGGGATGACACGTTCCTTGCCGGCCTGCTCGAAGGCCACTGCGCGCACCTTTTGCCCAGCGGTCACGATGCGCGTGGCCGTGGCGTTCAAGTGAACCATCCCGCCGGATGCCCGTACCTCCTCGGCCATGCGCTGGTACAGAGTGCCTATCCCGTCGCAGGGATAGAAGTATTGGATGAAGTATGTATCCGGGTCGGCCTTGAACCTGAACATACGGAGCATGATGTTCTTCAGGTTCAACTTGGCCACGCGCTGCGCCTGGCGCGAAGAGACCTGCGACATCGAGATGCCCCAAACCTTTTCGGAATACAGTCCGAAAAAGGTATCATAAAGTGTGCGCCCCAGATTGCGCACCCCCCAATCCTCGAACGAATCCTCCTGTTTGGCCGGGTTGATGGCGTAGCGCAGTGCGGCATACATGTAATCCCACCCAATCCGCAAGCCCAGCCTAGGACTGACCTTTCGCACGACCTCGGACATTTCAGGCGGGTAGACGAAGTAATTACCCTTCAGGAACAGGCGTGTGCCCCGGTCGAGCACACGGTATTGACCGTTGAGCAAGGACTGCACCTCGGACACGACCCGGCGGCTGGACTCCGTCTCGCGAATGTGGAACGTGTGCGGGCCGTAGTCGTAGCGCAAACCAGCGCGATGAGAGATCGTCTTCGCCAACCCGCCGACCACGCTGTCCTGTTCAATAACCTCGACCGGGATGCCGCGTTTTGCCAGTTGCCAGGCCGCCGATATACCTGCAGGGCCTGCTCCAATCACGACGATGGGTTCAACCATGGGGGGCTTCCTCTCTGCGACTCATAAATTCGGCGAACCGTTGCAGCCCTTCCTCCAGAGGTATCTGGGGACGGAAATGAAACTGTTGTGCCACCGCCTCCTTCGAAGCAGAGAAGTTGATGTATTCTGACACCTGCCCGGTGTGTTCGATTTTAAGATCAGATAGGCCGAAAGTACGGGCGGCAATCTCCACCAGCTCATTGATCGTCATTGGCGCTCCGCTGCAAAAGTCCACGGTGAGGTTCCACCGGTCGTTTTCCAGAACGGCCAGGACGCCACGGATCGCATCTTCAACGTACATCGCATCAATATGGTTGCGTCCGTCGCCCCGGACGGTGAAGTGCGGCACGCGCTCGAAAGCAAAGCGACGCACCAGCCGGGTATAGAGCTTTCTCGGTGGTTCAAAAGGGCCGTAAGCGCCGAAAAAACGCAGATTGACGTAATGCCCAACCCGTCCCCAGTGCGTAAACGCCTGCGCATAATGCTCGCAGGCCAAGTGGGTAATCGCGTAGGGCAGTCGGGGAGAAACAGTTACAAGCGGAGAAACGGGACCTATCAGTCCATCATAAACCGCTCCCGAGGAAAAATAAATCAACCTATCGATCTCAAAGTGGCTCAGGAAATGCAGCAGCGTGACCACGGTTGCTTGCAGGTCAAGTAAAGGGTGCTCGACGGAGTATGCCGGATCTCCATTGGCAGATAGGAAGACGCAGGCATCGAACCGCGTCCCCACCCGGCGAGCCAGCTCATGCACCGCCGTCTCATCGTTCAAGTCACAGCCGGCGGCGGTGACTTGCGGCAGGTTTTTTTGTTTGACCCATGCTGGAAAATCACGGCTGTTGTGGTACACAGCGACCACTTCCCAGTCGGTCGGGGTAGCCAGGACCAGATTTCGCCCGATGAAACCAGAGGCGCCGGGAACAATCAGGCGTAGCGTCATTCTTTGTGTTCCTCGTACCAGGCGATTGTCCGGTTCAGCCCATCCTCCAGGCCGACGGCCGGCTCGTACCCCAAACGTTGCCTGGCCTTGTGGATCGAAGGTACGCGTACTTGTACGTCGGGCATGGTCGCCTCGCCGAACTGAATGTGCGTATGATTGCCTGTCAGCCTTGCGATGTGCTCCGCCAGTCCCAGGATCGAGGTCGTCTGCTTGGGATCGCCGATATTGAATACCTGACCGATCGCTTCGTCTTTTTCCAAAGTTAGGAGCACGCCATCTATAAAGTCGTCGATGTAACACCAGGCGCGGATCTGATTGCCATCGCCGAAGACGGTCAGGGGAATTCTCTGCATGGCCGCCACGATGAACCGGTGGACCGCTCCTTCACCAACCTGCCGAGGGCCATAGATGTTGAATGGCCTGATTGTAACCGCAGGCAAACCATATTCTTCGCAGTAGCAGTGCGTCAGGTGTTCGGCCGCCAGCTTGCTGACCGCGTAAGCCCAGCGCATCTCGCCGACCGGTCCCTGGGTGGTCAGGCCATTCTCGTCGGCACGGTAGACGTATGGCCCGTACACCTCGCTGGTCGAAAAGTCTATGAAGCGCGTCACTCCACCAATCGCGATCGCTGCATCCAGGACATTCTTGGTACCCATCAAGTTGACGTTCATCGTGACAATAGGCTTTTTGATGACGGTATCAATGCCGGCAATGGCTGCCAAGTGTACGACGATCTGACAGCCATCCATAGCACGCTGCAACTGAGCCACGTCCAAAACATCCCCTTTGACCAGAGTGACGTTAGGCATATCCAATAACTGGGTGTAGCGGATGGCATTGCGATGCCCATTGTCGTAGACCACGATCCGGTTATGCGGCGCCAATCGCTCGCACAGGTGCGATCCGATAAACCCGCCTCCTCCTGTGATCAGGATCTGTTTTCCTTGAATCAAATTGCACCTCCGCCTTCAATATTTCTTGATTGAGCATAGAATGATTAAAGATGCTGCGTCATCGAAAGATCCCCGATGGTGATCTCACATGCCACGCAGTAAAAATTTTTATCCAGTTTGTTTCCGCAACGGCACACCCATCCCACTTGTCTCGCCGGGTTTCCCGTCATCAGGGCATAATCAGGAACGTTATGGGTGACCACGGCCCCCGCGCCGACGAAGGCATAGCTGCCGATGGTGTTTCCACAGATAATCGTGCAGTTCGCGCCCAGCGTTGCGCCCTTTTTAATGAGGGTCGGCCTGGCCTCGGACATGCGTCGGATGTGGGCGCGGGGGTTAAAGACGTTCGTAAAGACCATGCTCGGTCCGCAGAAGACGTCATCTTCCAGAGTGACGCCTTTAAAGATGGAAACGTTATTTTGAATCTTGCATCTCTTTCCGATGGTGACATCCGGTCCGATGACTGCATTCTGGCCGATATTGCAGTATTCTCCAATCTCGCAGCCCCTGAGTATGTGAGAGAAATGCCAGATCCGGGTGCCGTTTCCAATCGTAAGGCCGTCATCGATCCATGCCGTTTCATGGACAAAGTAAGGCGTCTGATCTGTGAATTCCGGTAATCCGGCGGCTGGTCTTTTCAGGGAAACAGCCTTGCTGTTTTTTTCAAGTGACTGCTGCGCTGCATGAAGGACCTGCTGGACCCGCAGACCCTCCTGTCCGTCCGTCACCGGGTTTTGTCCCGTCTGGATACAATGCAGGAAATGTCCGCATTCGGCATTCAAAGGTTCTTCCTGTGGTGTCTCGACGCGCTCCGGTTCTCTTCGGGCAGGCGTGGGGATATTGTTTTCCCATTTGATTTCATGGGGATAAAGCAACAACTTGCCCGACCAGGCCTGCGAGTCGTCAAATACAGCCATTTTCCGATCGCCGACAACGACAAGCTTCTGCTCCTTGAAGGGATGGAGCCATGAAACAAAAATATGGGCTTTCAGACCGGAGGCAAATTCCATATGGGTGGTCGTGACATCGGCAATTTTTTTATGGAGATAATTGCCGCCCGTGGCAATAACGGATTCCGGCGACTCCCCGGCCAGGGCCAGAATCATCGAAATATCGTGGGGCGCGAACGACCAGAGAATATTTTCCTCCCGTCGGATTTTCCCCAGATTGAGTCGATTGGAATAGATGTAGTTTATGCGGCCCAAGTCGCCCGTTGCCACGAGTTGTTTCAGTTTTACAAAAGATGGATGATACTGGATCAGATGACCCACCATGAGGGTCAGATGCTGATCCGCCGCTAAATGAATCAGCTCTGTCGCGTCCTTTTCATGCAGGACGAGAGGTTTTTCCACGAATACATGCTTCCCGGACAGCAGCGCCTCTCGGGCGATCCGAAAGTGGGTTTCCGCCGGTGTTGCAATGACGATACCTTGAATATCCGGACGGGCAAGGATATCGCTCAATGTCAAGCAGGTATCCACGTGGGGATATTGCCTGCCCGACTGTCCGAGAATGTCGGGATTTTTGTCGCATATCAACTTCAGGGCATTTAAGTTGACAAAATTCCTGACAAGATTTTTGCCCCAGTTCCCTGCGCCAATGATGGCTATATGAGGAGTTGTCAGTTGAGGAATCTCTGTCATGTATTGTAAAAGCACTTAAAAAATGCGCAGACTTTAATGTCCGTCGCGTCGGTTGAACTTTTTCCAATAGACAATCGGATATCCGGGTGCTTGCCGGAAAAATACGTTAGGTGGATTTCCTGATTATGTCAATAGCAATGTAATCGTCTGTAAGCGTCTGGAGACATGTCTGCATCGGGGTTGCTTTCAGTCGTTTTACTTTTACAGATAATGTCAGCCTTTGCGCAGATAAAAGGTTGCCTGTCGGTCAATACTTTGGTAAATGGCTCCACGGCACATAATATGAGGGAATTCGAACGGCGCCTTTGACGGGCTTTCCTTGACATTCGCCAGGAAAGAGTGTCGGAAAAAAGGCTTGATTGCGGAACGCATTGAGGATATCAGAAGATTCATGTACAGAGATCATAAAATCATCGTCGTGATGCCGGCTTACAACGCTGAAAAGACCCTCCGGAAAACCTACGACGAGGTCATGGCACAGGGGATCGTGGACCTGGTGATCCTCGTCGATGATGCGAGCCATGATGATACGTCGGCAATCGCCACCAGCCTCCCCTATACCCAAGTTTTTGTCCATGAACGGAACAAGGGTTACGGCGGCAATCAGAAGACCTGCTACCGGATGGCGCTGGAGGCGGGGGCGGATATCATCATCATGGTCCATCCCGACTATCAGTATACGCCCAAGCTGATTCCGGCGATGGCCGCCATGATCGGAAACGATCTCTATCCCTGCGTTCTCGGATCGCGGATCCTGGGAGGATACGCGCTGAGGGGGGGCATGCCGGTCTGGAAGTACCTCGCCAACCGCCTTCTCACGTTGGTCGAAAATGTTCTGCTGGGTGCAAAGCTTTCCGAGTACCATACCGGATATCGTGCCTTCTCGCGCGAACTGCTGCAAAGCCTTTCAATGGCCGGCAATTCGGACGACTACCTATTCGACAATCAGATGCTCGCGCAGATCATCTGGCAGGGTTGCACAATCGCCGAGGTGAGCTGTCCCACGAAATATTTTACGGAGGCTTCCTCGATCAACCTCCGGCGGAGCATCCGCTATGGTTTGGGTTGTCTCTGGACGGCGCTGAACTTTCGTCTGGCCAAAATGGGAATCATCCGTTCCAGACTGTTTCCGGTGAACCCATGAATCCGTCATGCGGCAACCGATTTGAAGATTTCTTTGCGGATAACGCTTACGTATTGCTGAAGAATTGTCTTTACAACTATCTCTTGCGGCGTCGTGCCGTGCGGAAATGTCTGCAATCGAAGATGGGAGAGCTCATTCTGGAGGTCGGAAGCGGTCTGTCGCCGATGACGGAGGTTTCGGAGCGGATCATTTATTCCGAACTTTCCTTTGCAGCCCTTCAGACATTGAAAAGAAGGCAAGGTCTCGGTTATTTTGTGGTTGCCGATGCCACGCATCTCCCCTTCAAGACCGGTTCGTTTTCGCAAGTCATCTGCTCGGAAGTACTTGAACACCTGCCGGAGGATCGACCTGCCCTGCGCGAGATCGCGTCGGCCATGAAACCGGGAGGCTCCCTGATCTTGACATTTCCCCACCGCCGCTCTTATTTTGCCGGGGACGACCGCTTCGTAAAACATTTCCGACGTTACGAACTGGCTGAAATGAAAAAGAATCTCGATGACGCGGGACTGGAAACGGTAGAGATTCAAAAGGTTCTCGGGCCACTCGAAAAAATCACCATGATGACGTTCATCGCTCTGATCCCGTTCTTCGAACGATTCCGGAAGGGGAAAAGGGACTGCGAAGGGAAGGAAGGGGCGATGTCATCAAGATTCGTTTCCCTCTGCTTCCTGTGTCTGAATCGTCTCTACTCTGCGCCGGTCTGGTTGGATGCCCGTCTTGCACCAAGATGCCTCACTTCGGTCCTTCTCATTCGAGCTTTCAGACGGAACTGATGGGGTGCGGTTTTCAGCAATCATCAAACCCTGTACGATCCACGGATGATCCACGAAATTGAGCAGGGGAAGTCACCCACGGCCAAGGTGTAGATGATGTTCTACAAAGAGTTCTAAAAGCTTTCGCTCATCCATTCTATTGGCAGAATATAACAACTTAGTATTACTTCTTAAATTAACAATCAAGTAACACAAATAAAATATTTACGGGCGACCTCTGATTTTTCTTGACAGCGGAAAAATAATAAGATAGGAATATCGCCGTGACCAGCGGTCATATACTGACCGTAGTTCAGAATCTGATCGCGAGTCACGGTTCATTCATAGAAGAACCGCAGTGGTTGTGCCCTGTAAAATGTTTTTCAGTTCGTCTCCTGTCTTATCGTCTTACGGATGGGTTGCTGCGTATGGCGGTCGAAATCCGGTTGGGATTGCGGGCGCGGTCATGCAGCGCAGGACGCTCCAATAGTTCAGAAGGGCTCAGATCGTGGGACTGGAAGAAAGAAGAAAGCGGGAACGTGAGAATCGGAAGACGGCCATTCTGAAGGCGGCCCGAAGGCTTTTTTTCGAGAAGGGTTTCAAGACGGTCACCGTCGAGAGCATTGCCAGGAAGGCCGAACTGAGCAAGGGTTCGATTTACCTGTATTACAACAGCAAGGAAGAGATTTACGCCCATATTCTTCTAAGCGATATCGACAAGTTTCATGATCGCATCTCCGATCTTCTTCAAAACCCCACGAGCGCGGCCGAGGTGCTCATCCGGCTTGCAACCATTTACGTAGATTTCTTTCTGAATGATCGGGAATTGTTCAGAATTCTGATGACCTTTATGCTTCATACCACCGACATGAACCTGCCGGAGGATCTCAATAACCACATCATCATAACCACCAATAAAACCATCAATGTCATCGAACATGTCTTCAAATACGGCATCGAACAGGGTGAGTTTCCCGCAACGCTCAATCTCCGTCAGAGCCGGAATGCCATCTGGGGGATGTTGAACGGAGTCATTTCGCTCCATCTATTTACCGGCATCGAGGCGAAAAGGGCAGCGGTGATTCAAAGCACCATCAAGGCAGGCCTTGACATATACATCCGCGGCATCCAGTCCCATCTCTCGGCGCGGTGAGATGTCTCAAAGAGATTTTTTAGGAACATCGATCTTTTTACGGCCCCATTATTTGCGAGCGGAGTAAGACGACGCGGTAAGATCTTTGGTTCTGTGACGGACGATCCGGATCGACGGTAACGGACGAACGGTCCTCATAATTTGAAATGTTTTTGAACATAAAAAATGGAAGGGGGGTTTAAGGTATGAGTAATTTGTTGGTGAATCAGCGAGATCAGGAGTTTCTTCTTTTTGAACAACTGGGTATTGAAAAGTTGTTCCAGACGGAAACGTTTAAGGATTTTTCAAAGGAGGACGCCTTGATGATGCTCAAGGAGGCGGAGAAGATGGCCCTCAACGAGATCCTTCCGACCTATGCAGCGGGTGATAAGGAAGGGTGTACGTTGAAGGACGGAAATGTTTCCGTTCCAAAGTGTTATCACAATCCCTACAAGAAGTATGTCGAGGCGGGCTGGCTTTGCCCGACGCAGCCACCCGATGTCGGCGGTCAAGGGATGCCGGTCAGCATGGCCACGGCCGCCTTGGAACAGTGTTATGCCGCCAATTTTGCTTTCCTGATGTATCCGGGACTGACCCACGGTGCGGCTACCCTGATCCAGCATTATGGGACGGAAGAGCAGAAGAACAAATACATGTACAAGATGTATGCCGGTCAGTGGACGGGAACGATGTGTCTCACGGAACCGGGTGCGGGGAGCGACGTCGGGGCGCTGAAGTCGACGGCAAAGAGGCTTCCCGATGGGACCTTCAGCATCACCGGAACGAAGTGCTTCATCTCCTGCGGGGATCACGATCTGGCCGAAAACATCATCCATCCGGTTCTGGCCCGCATCGAAGGCGATCCTCCCGGCACAGGCGGCATCTCAATCTTTATCGTCCCGAAGTACCGTTTAAACCTTGACGGCAGTGTAGGGGAGCTCAACGACGTCCACACTGGAAACATCGAGCACAAGATGGGGATCAAGGGGTCGGCCACCTGCACGCTGAATTTCGGCGACGAGGGAAAGTGTGTCGGTGAACTCCTCGGCAAGGAGCGCGAGGGGATGAAAGTCATGTTCTTAATGATGAACGAGGCGCGCCTCGAAGTCGGCATGCAGGGGCTCGGTCATGCATCTGCAGCACTCGAACACGCGATCGGCTACGCGAAGGAGAGGATCCAGAGCGTACCGGTATGGGAAATGAAGAATCCCGATGCAAAAGCGGTTCCGATTATCCAGCATCCCGACGTCCGGAAGGACCTTCTCTGGATGAAGGCGCATGTGGAAGGGATCCGGGCGATGAACTATTTCACGGCCTATTGTATGGATATGGCGAAAGCCAATCCGGCGGAAAAGGAAAAGTGGCAGGGGTTCGTGGAACTGCTGACGCCGGTCTGCAAGGCCTATTCGTCTGACAAGGCGATGGATGTCTGTTCCAAGGCGATCGATGTTTACGGCGGATATGGCTATTGTCAGGAATATCCGGTGGAACAGTACATGCGGGATTGCAAGATCGCCTGTCTCTACGAAGGGACGAACGGGATTCAGGCCCTTGACCTGGTCGGCCGGAAGCTGGGCCAGAAAAAAGGAATGAATGTCATGGCTATGTTCGGCGAAATCGGTGCGACCGTGGCCAAGGCCAAAGGCATTGATGAATTGAAGGTTTATGCGGCCCGTCTGGAAGAGGCCTATAACGCTCTTGTCGATATGACCATGGCGCTCGCGCAGCTCGGCAAGACCTCCAGCTTTATCATCCCCATCCTGAACGCCTCTTCCTATCTCGACATTTTCGGGGATGTGCTGGTTGGTCATTTTCTCCTCCAGTCGGCGGCCCTCTCCACGGAAAAACTAAAGGCGATCTATGCGGAGAAAGGGGCTGAGGAATCCAAGGGGAAAAAGCGGGCGCTGATTCATGAGAATGCCGATGTCGCCTATTACACGGGCAAGGTTGCAACGGCGAAGTTCTTTGCCGTGGAGATCCTCTGCACGGTGAAAGCGCGGTGCGAGGCGATCAAATCGGAGGAGAAGATCCCCATCGAGATGGCTGATGAATCCTTTACCTGTTAATCGATTCAGAGCGCTTAAAGGCAGACGGGTGTGGCGGACGCCGATTGGATCTTCGGACATAAATCGGCCGACCGTTTACAGAAAAAAAAGAGGAGGAAAATTATGGCATACGAAATCAAGAAAGCAGCCGTTCTAGGTGCAGGGGTCATGGGCGCCACTATCGCCGCCCATCTGACCAATGCGGGGATTGAATGCATCCTTCTGGACATCATTCCTTTTGAACTGACCGAGGCCGACAAAGCGCAGGGGTTGACGGAAAAAAGCCCGGCCTGGCGGAACCGGTTTGCGACGAACGGATTGGCCGGCGTTGTGAAGTCAAAACCAGCCGGATTCTTCACTAAAAAGAACGCCTCCATGATCAAGGTCGGAAATTTCGAGGACAACCTGGGCTGGCTTGCCGACGTCGACTGGATTATCGAGGTTGTCATCGAGAACCTGAAGATCAAGCAGGAACTCTTCACCAGGGTGGAAAAGGTCGTCAGGCCGGACTGCATCGTCACCACGAACACCTCCGGCATACCGATCAAGGAGATCACTGCAAATTTCGGGGCGAAGCTTAAGGAACATTTTCTGGGGACCCACTTCTTCAATCCACCCCGATACATGAAACTTCTGGAGATCATTCCAGGACAAGAGACTAAACCTGAAGTCGTGGTGTACATGACCCGGTTCTGCGAGCAGGTGCTAGGGAAAGGCGTTGTCATCTGTAAGGATGTGCCCAATTTCATCGGCAACCGGATCGGCGTGTTCGACATCTCCAACGCCGTTCGGCTCACGGTCGAGAAGAACCTGAAGCTCGACGAGGCGGATGCCATCATCGGCAAGGCGCTGGGTCGGCCGGGTACCGCCATATTCGGGACACTCGATCTGGTCGGCCTCGATACCGGCCATCACGTCATGACGAACCTCTATGCAGCGGTCCCTGACGATGAAATGCGGGAGATGTTCGTGCCGGGTGAATTCATGAACAAAATGATGGAGCTCAAATGGCTCGGCAACAAGACCAAGCAGGGGTTCTACAAGAAGACAAAGGATGCGAAGGGCAAGAAGGCCAAACTCATGCTCGATTACCACACGATGGAGTATGTGCCGGCCGGCAAGCCCAAGTTCGCCTCCGTCTCCGATGCCAAGAAGAAGACCGATGAGGGGGTTGCCGCAACGATCAAGGTGATGTTCACCGGGACGGACATTGCCGGCGAAGTCACCCGCGAATACCTCTGCAACAACTTGATCTATGCCGCGAACCGCGTTCCGGAGATCTGCGACACCATCGTCGGTATCGACAACGCCATGAAGTGGGGCTACAATCACCAGATGGGACCCTTCGAGACCTGGGATGCGATCGGCGTCCGCGAGGCCGTCGAGGTGATGAAGAAGCTCAAGAAGAAGATCCCCAAAAAGATCGAAGAGATGCTGAAGAAAGGGTGCGATCGCTTCTATGAGAAAAAGGAGGACGGACTCTATTTCTATGACTTCGAGAAGAAGGGGTATGTCAAACTGGAACCGAATCCCCGGATCATCCTGCTGCCCGATCTGAAAGCGCAGAACAAGCTCATCAAAAAAAATAGCAGTGCATCGCTGATTGACATCGGCGACGGTGTGGCCTGTCTGGAATTCCATACGAAGATGAATGCTGTTGACGACGGCATGATCGAGATGATTTTTGCCGCTTGCGACATCGTGGAGAAGGACTTCAACGGGATGGTCGTCGGAAACCATGCGACGAACTTTTCGGCCGGGGCGAACATCTTCAAGGTCCTTCTGGCCATTCAGAAGGGGGACTGGGATATTATCGAGCGACTCTCCGCGGATTTCCAGAACGCCAATATGCGGATGAAGTACCTCTCCAAACCGGTGGTGAGCGCGCCGGCGGGGCTTGCCCTTGGCGGCGGTTGCGAAATGGCCATGCACGCGGCGAAATGCCAACCCTGCGGAGAAACCTACATCGGTCTGGTCGAGGTCGGTGTGGGGGTCATCCCGGGCGGTGGAGGATGCAAGGAGTTGATGGTCAGGATGACGGAAGGTCTTCCCGACGGCGTAATCGATGCGGGTCTGAACCTGCAGCACGTCTTAGCCAAGGCCTTTGAAAACATCGCGATGGCGAAGGTCGCGACGAGCGCCGTCGAGGCAATGGAACTCGGCTACATCCGGAAGACGGAGAACATCAGCTTGGGCCGTGATCAGCAACTCTGGGATGCCAAACAGGTGGTTCTGGGGCTCGTAAAGTTCTACAAGAAACCCCGCCCGGCCTTGATTCCGGTCATGGGCGAGAACTTCCGCGGCATGGCCGACGCGATCCTCTACAACATGCGTCACGGGAATTTTGCCTCGGACTACGACGTCCATGTTTCCCGAAAGGTGGCCCACATCATCTCCGGCGGGGACTGTGCGGAGGGGACACTGATCACGGAAGAGGAGATCCTGGCGCTGGAAAGGGAAGCCTTCCTGAGCCTCTGCGGGGAAAAGAAGACGCAGGATAGGATCATGCACATGCTCAATACCGGCAAACCATTGCGCAACTAAACAAGGGCGGAGGCCTAAAGCCGCCTTGGGAGAAATATCGCAAGTAGGCAATCAGGCCAATGGCCATTGAAAAGGAGGAATACGATGAATGATGCTGTTATTGTCGAAGCGGTCAGAAGTCCAGGCGGTCGTTACAAGCGCGGCGGTCTTGCCGGTACACGGGGGGATGAGATCGGGATTCAGGTCATGAAGGGCCTGCTGGCCCGGGTTCCCGCGCTCAAGCCGGAGGACGTGGATGATGTGATTGTCGGCTGTTCCTTTCCGGAGGCAGAACAGGGGATGAACCTCGGTCGGGTCATCGCCATGGGCGCTGGTTTGCCGATCTCGACCTCAGGGATGACGGTCAACCGTTTCTGTTCTTCCGGGTTGCAGTCCATTGCGGACGCCACCGCAAAGATCCGGGCGGGGTGGTCCGAGGTGGTGATTGCCGGAGGCTGCGAGACGATGTCCCACATACCGATGGGGGGAAGCATTTTCCGTCCCAATCCGGCGTGGGCCTTCGACGGTTCGATGCCGAACGTTTACGTCTCCATGGGGATCACAGCCGAAAACGTGGCCGCCAATTACAACGTCTCCCGGGAGGACATGGACAAATTTGGTCTCGAAAGCAACCGCAGGGCCTATGAGGCGATCAAGGCGGGGAAATTCAAGGAAGAGATCATCCCGATTGCGTCTTACAAATACAAGGTGCTTCAGAACGGAAAACGGGTCCGGGAAAAAGTCGTCTTCGATACGGACGACGGCGTGAGATGGCCCGCAAAACTGGAGGATATGGCCAAACTAAAATCGCCTTTCAAGCAAGGGGGCGCGGTGACGGCTGCCAACTCCTCCCAGATGACGGATGGCGCCGCCTTCTGCCTGATGATGACGGCTGAGAAAGCGAAGGCCATAGGCGTCAGGCCTATCGCCAGATTATCCTATTTCGCCGTGGCCGGCTGCAAGGCGGAAGAGATGGGTGTCGGACCGGCCTACGCCATTCCCAAGGTGCTCAAGATGGCGGGACTGACCACCAAGGATATCGATGTTTACGAGATCAATGAGGCCTTTGCCTCCCAGGCCCTCTATTCGATCCGTGCAGTCGGGATCGAGGATCGTCTAAAAGCCGGCGATATCAACCCCAATGGCGGCGCCATCGCCCTCGGTCATCCCCTCGGATGTACGGGCGCCAAACTGACCGCCCAGCTTCTCCATGAGCTGAAACGGCGAAAGTCGAAAAGGGGGATCGTTTCGATGTGTATCGGTGGCGGTATGGGTGCAGCGGGAATCTATGAAATGCTTTAGGAAGCTTCTGAATCTGACATCCTGTGTATGCTGAATCTGAACCTCTTGTGCTGATACTCATTTCTTGTTGAAGTTGTGCTGACCGCTGTCCTGCACACCGTAAGCCGAAAAGTGGAAAGCCATGGTCGAAGGATCATGGCTTTCCCTTATAAGTGATTATCCGTAAATAAATGTTTACTTCTTTAATGATATATATGATGAATCAATTCAATTGATTAACATTACTGTCCAGGGGGTTATTTTAAGAACATCTCGCGCCTGATCGTTCAGGGGTATTTTTTGAATCACGTCGCCGTTAGGGTTCTGGATCGTGATGAATCCGCAGTCAAAATCAACATCGGTCCATTTCAACTTAAACAATTCGCTCCGCCTCTTTCTGGTAAACAAGGCCATGCGCATAATATTTGCCGCCACGATATCTGCTGATTCAGCTATGGCTTTCAAGAGGTTTCCCAACTGGCCCGGCGTCAAGTCCTCTGTCTTGCAATTGTCCACCTTCGCGGTGTCTATGGGGAAAGGCAATTCTCGGCAAATCTCTCTTTTCGCCCCGGAGCGGATGATTAGTTTCAACAACCCAAGAGGGAAGGCTTTATGTATTTTCCGATATGGCCCATATTGCTTTGAACGGCATTGGAGACTTTTTTATGGGTTTCATATGCATCCCAAAGGCGGAAGGGTGTCTACATTCAGGCCTCTTTATGCTTCGCCGCCTTTTTCACCTCTCGTTTTTCCTTCCTGGATTCGCTCCGTCCTTCGACCCGATCCACCCGGACCCTTGCCTCCGATTCTGACCGCTTCACGGTAAAAGAGGCCTGAATTGGATATTCTATCTTGATTCTTTTCATGATCCCCCCTATAATCGCACCAGAAGTTGAAAACAGACATAAGCCGGAGACCAAAAACATAAAGCCGGAGGTATTTATTCCAGCCCTATTTCCAAGCCTCAAGATAAAGATACAGGTATTTTAAAGTCAAGAAAAAATGCGGCAAAGAAAACTATTTGAATATAATGTAAATAACTGCGAATTGGTAAAAAATGGTAAGTTGGAAAAACCGGCTTGTCAAGCCAGAGGCCGTGGATTCAAGCCCCATCGACCTTGCCAATCGTCAAAAGTGGGTTGACCAACCATGGTCAACCCACTTTTGTATCGTTAACGGCAACTATTGAAGCCTTCTGACAAAAGGGGTTGGGGAAAAGGAGAATCTCTAAGATATCGCAAAAATGACATTTTATAAACCGTATTGGAAATCGTTTTCGAATCTGGCCGCGACTTTCGTGACCGGCCTTCTTCTGTTTCTTTCCTTTCCGAAATTTGGAAGCGGTATCCTGGCATGGGTGGCGTTAGTTCCCCTTTTCTATGCCCTGCGGGATGCGAAACCCTGGGAGGGGTTCAAAACCGGTTTTCTCGCCGGTCTGATCGCCCACGTCGGAATCCTCTACTGGATTTACTATGTCATTGTGCAATATGGCTATCTTCCCATTTATGCAGGGATTACGGCCATGCTGCTTCTTGCCGCATACCTGAGTCTCTACACGGCATGTTTTGCCATGGGGGTTATTTTTTTGCGGGAAAGAGGAAACGCTGTTTTTCTGTCGGCCCCCCTGTTGTGGACCACCCTCGAATTTGCCCGCTCTCATCTTCTGACCGGTTTCCCTTGGGAAAATCTGGCCTATTCGCAGTATCTCTACGTTAATATCATTCAGGTTGCCGATATCACCGGCATCTACGGAATCACATTCACGATCGTTATGATTAATACGGTTCTGTACAATGTTCTGGCGACACGATTCCGGAGGGGAAGATATCCCGCTGGGGAGATCGCGACCGCGTGCACCATATTGCTGGTCATCTATGGGTATGGTCTTTTTCGCACGGCAGATATTCACGAATCGTTGAAGAAGGCGTCCACCGTTGAGGTGGTTATCGTTCAGGGGAATATCGATCAGAATATCAAATGGGACGAACACTACCAGACGGAAACACTGGATATATATCGAACCCTCTCTCTGGGTGTCATCACAGCACAGGACGGATTCATCGTCTGGCCTGAAACGGCAGCACCTTTCTACTTTGAACACCCCGGTCCGCTGCGTGAGGCGGTGTTAGATCTGGCCCGGATATCCGGTCGAACCCTTCTATTCGGCAGTCCAAGTTATGAAGAGGAAAACGGAAGAGTTTTATTTATGAACAGTGCCTACTTGCTCCGACCCGATGGGGTTGTTGCGGGTCGGTATGATAAAGTACATCTGGTTCCTTACGGGGAGTATGTCCCCCTGAGGCAACTTTTCCCCTTCATCGGAAAACTCGTGGCCGGGGTTGGCGACTTCCGGTCTGGGAAAGGGTTCGTTCCTCTGGTCAGCGACGGCCGCCGTTTCGGTGTCCTGATCTGTTACGAGGGTATCTTCCCGGAAGCCGCAAGGAATTATAAACGGAAGCGGGCCGATCTTCTGGTAAACATCACGAACGATGCCTGGTTCGGAAGAACGTCGGCGCCATACCAGCATCTGTCGATGACGGTTTTCCGGGCGGTTGAAAACCGCCTCTATCTGGTCCGTGCGGCCAATACTGGGGTCAGCGCCATCATCGATCCGACGGGGGTGATTCTCTCCCGAACAAACATCTTTGAAAGAACAGTTCTGAAGGGTGATGTGAAATTCATTGACGTGGAGACCTTTTATACGGCATATGGAGACCTATTTGTTTACTTGTGCGGACTGTTGTTGATCCTGAGTGATTTCATACAAAAAAGGAGGAGGAACCATGCTGGAAGGAATTCATGAAACGTTGATCGATCTGGCCCGGAGAATCGAACACTTCGGGGTGTGTCTTTGACATTCCGGAAAAGGAATTACGTATCCAAGAGTTGGAAAAAGAATCCCTGCGGGACGGTTTCTGGAATGACCCTGAAAAGGCGAGTGGAATCCTTCGAGAAAAGAGCCGCTTGACGGGGGCGGTTGAGAAGTGGAAGAAGCAGAAAAATAGTCTTGACGATCTGCGGATTCTTTCCGAAATCGCCTCAGAGGAACAGGATGACCGGACCCAGCAAGAGATCCGATCCGAGTTGGAATCGCTCAAGACCGTCCTTCGTGATGATGAGTTGAAGATGATGCTCGGTTCCGAACAGGATCCCATGAATGCGATTTTGTCTCTACATGCGGGCGCCGGGGGGACGGAGGCGCAGGACTGGGCCGAGATGCTGTTGCGGATGTACCTGCGCTGGGCGGAGAGAAAAGGCTTCGAGGCCAACATCATCGATTATCTGCCGGGTGATGAAGCCGGTTTAAAGAGCGTGACCTGGACGCTCCGGGGTGAATATGCCTATGGCTATGCCAAGGCGGAAATCGGAATACACAGGTTGGTCAGAATATCTCCTTTCGATGCCGGCGCCCGCCGTCACACCTCATTTGCATCTGTCTTTGTCTATCCCGAGGTCGACGACCGGATCGTGATTGAAATCGATGAAAAGGATTTGCGCATCGATACCTATCGCTCCACAGGCGCCGGAGGCCAACATGTGAACAAAACGGATTCCGCGGTGAGACTCACCCATCTTCCAACGGGAATCGTCGTTCAGTGTCAGAACGAGCGTTCGCAACACAAGAACAAAGCGATGGCCATGAAGTACCTCCGTTCCCGTCTCTATGAGATGAAACTCCGAGAACAGAATGAAAAGCTCGAAGAGATCAACAAGACGAAAAAGGATATTGCCTGGGGGAGCCAGATCCGCTCCTATGTGCTACACCCGTATAAAATGGTCAAAGATCATCGGACGAATGTCGAGACCGGTAATGTAAACCGGGTTCTGGATGGCGATATCGATGATTTCATCGAGGCCTATCTGCTGCATTAAAATTTGGGTGCAATGGTAAAATATGGTATAGCCTTTCGCGGCCATAAGTGGATTAGACGTCGTACGATGGAGAAATCCTGGATGGCGGCATTTCTTTTATGAGCGAATTGAAATGGGGCAGCAAGGAGTCGAAGATGTTCCGAAATCAGATTTCTATGATCCCGATGATCATCATCATCATCGTTTGTTTCGGCAGTTTGACGCTTTCGTCGTGCGCGGCCTTCAACTCGGACACGTTGGAAAAACGAACCCCGCCTCCTGTTCAGAATGTGACTCGTACGGAGTCTCCTTCGCCGTCGCAGCCTCCGGTAGGCGAATTGGCTCTCCATAATAAGATCAATCTTCCGGAGGAGGAGGAAGTTGTACGACCTCTTCCCCCGGAAAATGATCCCCTGCCGGTTAATCCTGCTGATTCTCTAAAAAAGAATGATGGGCTGATAAAATCTCCCGAACCGGCCGAAACTCCTTTACCGCTCCTATCGTCGGAGCTGTCAAAGAAGAACGAGACGGTCAAAAACAAGCCTATTCAAAATCCCTTAAAATTAAATCCTCGGGAAGCGCGCAGTGTGCGTGAGGAGGAGACGGAAAGGGATATCATGGAAGAAGCCCTCTTGCTGCTGGATGAATCCCAGAAATACTGGGTGAACGGCGAACTGGAAGATGCCCTCGAAATGCTGGATCAGGCGTATGCACTCCTGCTTGACACCAACGGCAACCCGGATATCACGCGGCAGAAAGACGACCTTCGTCTGATGATTTCGAAGCGAATATTGGCCATATACAACTCACACCAGTCCGTTGCAAAGGGCAAGCGCGGGGAGATCCCGATCATTACCAATGCGGACGTCGAAAAAGAGATCCGTCAGTTTCAGACGGTCGAACGCGATTTTTTTATCTCCTCCTATCAGCGGTCGATGATTTATCGGCCCGTCATTTTGCGGGAACTTCGAAAGGCAGGCCTGCCGGAGGAGCTTTCCTGGCTGCCGCTGGTGGAAAGCGGCTTCAAGATCAATGCGCTATCGTCCGCAAGGGCCCTGGGCTTATGGCAATTCATCCCTTCGACCGGTTATAAATACGGACTGAACCGGGATGACTGGGTAGACGAACGCATGGACGTCGAAAAATCCACGCGTGCCGCCATCGATTATTTCAAGGATCTGCACGCGATGTTCGGCGACTGGCTGACGGTCCTTGCCGGATACAATTGCGGTGAAGGGCGGGTCATGCGCACCATTGCTGCTCAGCACATCAATTATCTGGATCGGTTCTGGGATCTCTATCAGCGCCTTCCCTATGAAACGGCGCGTTACGTTCCTCGTTTTGTCGCAACATTGCTCATGATCAGGGATCCGCAAAAATACGGAATGGATCTCGCATCGGGAGCCCCAAAAATAGAATATTTGTCTCATGAAGTCGCGGAGATAAACCGCTGTATGCGTTTGCAGGATATTGCCCAGAAACTGGACATTTCGGAGGAGACCCTCTATATCCTGAACGCCGAACTCCGACATCGCATGACACCGGACCGACCCTATCAATTGAAGGTTCCAATCGAGAAAGCGGAACTGCTGCTCAAGATGGTCGCTGAAATTCCGCAAGGGGATAAACCTCGCGCCTCTTTCCAGGCGGTTCGCAGGGTCTTCATCAAGCACAAAGTGCGGCCCGGGGAAACCCTGGCCTCCATTGCGGAGAAATACAAGACCTCCGTTGAGGCGATCCGCTCCGCGAACCATTTGGCGAAGAAGCGTTTGGCGGCGGGCCAGAGGTTGAATATACCCATCCGGAGCTCCAAAAGGTCGGATTCTGCTGAAAAGGAGACCCAGTCCGGCAAGGTCGTCCGCCATCAGGTTCAAAAGGGGGATACACTGGCATCCCTTTCGCGGAAATTTAATATTTCCATTGCGGAAATCCGTAAGATCAATCACTTGGAGAATGACGCCCTGAGAATCGGCCAGGCGCTTCGGTTTACGAAGGGAAATGAAGAAGAAATTCAAGGAAAAGAACGGAAGAAAGGAGACAATTCAGAAAAAAATGGGACCGTCAAAACGGGGACAAAACCGTCACCGGGAAAAGATTCGAAATCGATTGTCCCGAAGAAGTACACCATCAAAAAGGGAGATAGTCTGAATCGGATCGCCCGGGAAAACAACATGTCGCTTGAGAAGTTGCTTACACTGAACCGAATGGCGCAAAAAGAGAACATTCATCCGGGGCAGGTGATCATCATTCAATAGAAGGAATGTCAGTCAAGATAATAATGCCTTAACATAAAAAAGAGCTCCTGTTCACGGTTTTTCATCTTCTCCGTTTCGTCACTGCCGATGTTTTCATGATTGTATCCCAAGAGGTGGAGAAGACCGTGGATGAGCAAAAATTCCACTTCATCCATGAAATCAAGATGGCCGGTCAGGGCGTCGCGGGCGGCCGTTTCGACGGAAAGGATGATATCCCCCAGGATCTCCGGATGGACGTCGCCAAACGCGCCCTCCGTCATCGCAAAAGAGATCACATTGGTTGGGAGATCTCTTTTAAGATAATTCTTATTGATCTCCCGGATCTGATCGTCATCGACCAGAAGAAGGCTGATTTCGCTGCCTTCGCAGTCGAGTTCCTTCAGAAGCCGCTTCAGGCCTCTCCGCACCCTGCCGACATCTACCTTCTGCTGTTTCTGCCGATTTTGAATGGAAATGGACATGCCTTACCTTCTGTACGCCTCAACGTAAATTTTTCGTTCCCTCTTTCAGTCGGCCATTATTCTTTTTTTTTCGGCGATCCAGGTGGTTGTAGGCACGGATCACCTCCTGCACCAGCGGATGCCGGACCACGTCCAACTCGGAGAAGTGGACGAAACGGATACCCTCCGTTGTGCAGAGGAGTTGC